>NZ_JBKVCH010000011.1:0-114576 GCF_046966505.1 Zhenhengia sp. | reverse complement strand
AAAAAAGTTTGTCTCTTGACATTTTGTACTGTTAAGTAGTACTGACTTGTCACTTAAAGTGACTTATGAATCGACTGGTTTAATGGTTACTATTTTATTTTCAAAGTTCATTTCTTCTTATTTATCAAGGCCTCAGCCCTGTGTGTCAGTGGCTCTGTACCCTGCTGACTTGTATTAGTATACGTCATGCCTTGCTATAAGTCAACACCTTTTTTACTTTTTATTTTTCTTATTTCTACTTCCTTTGCTATTTTATCACTTAATGCTGTATTTTATAAGGGATACAGCCTACAAAAAATTTTTAGCGTAAAATGCTCTAAAAAGCATTTTACGCTATTATACTTGCTTATTCGCCTTTAATAAGCCGCTTTAAAAATCTCAAGTACCGCTTCTGCACTTAATGTTTTATACCCTTTAATATCACCAAAACGTGTTGCTTGTCTTGCCATTACTTCTAATTTCTCTTCCTCAATCCCTACTTCTCTTAAAGACATAGGGATTTCTAGAGATAAGAAATATTCTCTAGTCTTTTGAATAGCTTGCTTAGCTATTACATATTTATCCTGGTTCTTATCAATATCCCATACATTTACACCATATTCTACAAACTTATCTACACTTGTTTCATCTAATACATACTTCATCCAATGCGGTGTTAAAATAGCTAGGCCTACCCCATGCGTAATATCATAAAATGCACTTAACTCATGCTCCATAGGATGTACGCTCCAGCTACCTGCTTTGCCATAATGCATAAGTCCATTTAACGCAAGACTTGATGCCCACATGAGGTTAGCCCTTGCTTCATAATCTTCAGGACTCTCTACTGCAATTTTACCGTATTTAATACATGTTTTAAGTATAGCTTCAGCCATACGATTTTGTAAGAAAGCCCCTTCACTCCTTTCGAAATATTCTTCAAAAACATGACTCATAATATCTGCTGTACCCGCAGCTGTCTGATATTTAGATACACTATAAGTATACTCAGGGTCTAGTATAGAAACTTTAGGTTTCATCTCTTCATGACCTGTTCCCAACTTTTCATTTGTTTCCATATTAGAAATAACTGCATAAGCATCCATCTCCGAACCTGTTGCTGCTAGTGTCAGTACCGTAATAATAGGAAGTACTTTCTTCACCTTAGATGCATCCTTTACTAAGTCCCATGCATCCCCTTCATAATTTGCTGCAGCTGCAACTACCTTAGCACAATCTAGCGTACTTCCTCCACCTACTGCAAGTACAACATCTACTCCTTCTTCTTTACAAACTTGTGCACCTTTATTAACAGTTGTAATCCTTGGGTTAGGTTCTACCCCACTAAGTTCTACTACCTCCACTCCATTATCAGCTAGTTGCTGCATAACTTTATTATAGAGCCCTATTTTTTTGATACTTCCTCCTCCGTATATAAGTAAAACCCTTTTCCCATATTGCTTGACTGTCCGTCCAAGATTCTCAATTTGTCCCTTACCAAATAGAATTTTAGTAGGAATAGAATAATAAAAATTATTCATTATAACATCTCCTTTTAAAGTTTTTTATTAAAACCTTCTGCATATACTACTAACAATAAACTTATCCTATGCATTTTACAAGAAGGAGGCTTTAGGTTGAAGAAATTTTCTATTATAGGCACTTTATTTGTTCTTCTTATAGGTAGTCTTTTACATTTTACGTATGAATTAAGTAATGGTAATGCTTTTGTTGCACTCTTCAGTCCTATTAATGAAAGTTTGTGGGAACATTTTAAACTAGGTTTCTATTCCCTTATACTTTATGCATTAATTGCATATCCTTTTATAAAAAATAAAGCAAATAATTACTTATTTGCTTTAGGAATTTCTTCTATTATATTAAATCTTGTTATCGGACTGCTTTATTACACTTATACACACTTTACAGATAAGAGTATTTTTTGGCTTGACATTACTATTTATATACTATCAGTTATCATGGCTTTTTTTATCTTTTACAAACTTACCACACTTGCTCCACTTCCTATTATTACACAATGGATAGGCCTTATCATCATTCTACTTACTATATCTGCTTTTATCATGTTCACCTTAAATCCACCTAATCAATTAGAATTATTCGTAGATCCAACAAAATCTTGATATGCAAAAAAGACACCCGCCATCTATCCAGATAAAGGGTGTCTTTTTTATTAAGCCGACGATCGGACTCGAACCGATAACCTGCTGATTACAAGTCAGCTGCTCTGCCAATTGAGCCACGTCGGCAAATATGAAACTCCCCGAGTAGGGTTCGAACCTACGACCCTTCGGTTAACAGCCGAATGCTCTGCCGCTGAGCTATCGAGGAATATTTTTAAAAAGTATAGGCCCGAGTGGACTCGAACCACCGACCTCACGCTTATCAGGCGTGCGCTCTAACCACCTGAGCTACGAGCCTATATTGTTTGTGTTCCGCCACATCGCTTGGAACGTTTATTATAATACCGCATAACACGACAGATGTCAACTGGTTTTTTACATTTTTTTATTTTTATTTTTTTGTTCTACTTTATTCCACTTACCTATTTACCATATATAAAGCTTTATTATGACTTCCTTAGATGAATCTTATAGCATAATCTTTTAAGCTCCGCCATACCAGTATCTTCAAATGAGTTTTTTATTTACTACTTAAATCAGATACTAGTTGTTCTATGAGTTTTTCATGATGTCTATACATATTTTTAATAAATGCGCTTCTATATCTAGTATTGACAGATTGCTTGTCTTTTTTGTGGCCTGATTATACAACAAATTTATAATCCCCATCCTTATCTCCCTCACTTCTATTTCATAGTAACATTTTATAATCTAAGGCTATTTTCTGATAACTATAAAAGACTCCTAGTATCAGTAGATACTAGGAGTCTTTATTCTAATTATTTATTATTTACCGAAGTATCTGTTTAAAAGACCTTCGAAAGCTTTACCGTGACGAGCTTCATCTTTAGCCATTTCATGCACTGTGTCATGAATTGCATCTAAACCTAATTGTTTAGCTAATGTTGCTAATTCTTTTTTACCAGCTGTTGCGCCATTTTCAGCAGCTACACGCATTTCTAAGTTTTTCTCTGTTGAAGCTGTAAGAACTTCTCCTAATAATTCAGCGAATTTTGCAGCATGTTCTGCTTCTTCATAAGCAGCTTTTTCCCAGTATAAACCAATTTCTGGGTAACCTTCTCTATGAGCAACTCTAGCCATAGCTAAGTACATACCTACTTCTGAACATTCACCTTCAAAGTTAGCTCTTAAACCTTCAATGATTCTTTCATCTACACCTTGTGCTACACCTACAACATGTTCATCAGCCCATACAAGACCTTCTGTTGATTGTTCTGTGAATTTATCTGCACCTACATGACAGATTGGACATTCAGCTGGAGCTGCATCTCCTTCGAAAACATAGCCACATACTGTACATACATATTTTTTCATAATCTAATCCCTCCACTGTTTAAATTATTTATTTCAAATTGTTTGTAACTAAGAATAATTATTATATACATATTATATCTAAGTTAATTTCCCTTGTCAACTACATTTTAAAAATTTTTTATTTAAGTTTAAAAACACTTTTTGGTTGCTTACAAATCGGACATACATAGTCATCTGGAAGCTCTTCAAAAGGAATCTCTCCATTATATTCATAGTGACAAACTGTACATTCATATATTTTTTCATTTTTAGTAGTTGGCGGCATAGATTGAGCTTTTAACTCTCTATACGCTGCATAAGTCATAGGTTTATTTTCTTTAAAGTCTTTAGCATCTATTACGCTTGCAATAAAAATAGTGTGTGTTCCTACATCTACAGTTTGTGTTACCTTTCCGGTTAGTACTGCAACAGCGCCATCTTCTATATAAGGGTTACCTAATACATCTACCTTATAATCAATCCCATCAAACTTATTAACATCACGGCCTGACTGCATACCAAATCTTTTTACATTTTCTAATGCACTTACTTCTGACAAAGTTGTTAAACTAAATTGGCCTGATGCCTTCACCATATCGTGTGTCAAATTTGTCTTTGCTACTGTAATACTAATTTGTTCAGGTATAGAAGTTACTTGCATACCTGTATTAATGATACAAGCATTTAACTTATTCTCTAACTTTGTTCCTAATACATATACACCATAACTCATTGTAAATAAAGCTGTCTGATCCATACTTATACACCCTTTCATTATATACATAACAACAATTATTATTTAATATATTTTTTATATTATGATATATCCAAACAATTGTTTTGTCAACCTACTTTTACCATCTATTGGTTTTTATATAATCATTTTCTGTTCATATTTATAAGTTATTCTTAAATTATAAAATTACCCACTTAAAAGGAGACTTACATTGCAGAAAATCGCTATTATTACAGACAGCTGTTCAGATTTAACCTTTGAAACACTTAATCAGTATCACATTACTATGTTCCCTATACGCATTATCTATAAAGAAAGAGAATTTCTTGATAAGATAGAAATTACCTCTGAAGAAATGTATGCAAATCTTCAAAAAGAAATCCCTTCTACTTCTCTCCCTGACTTAGCTTATTGCGAAAAGCAAGTTGCTAAACTTAAAGCTGAAGGCTTCACTGATTTTATTATCATCACTGTTTCTTCTAACCTCTCTGGAACACTTAATGCTTTAAAAATCTTAGGTGAACATCATACAGATGTTAACTTCCATTTCTTTGATTCTCTTACTTTAGGTTATCCTCAAGGTGTTATTGCAATAGAAGCAGGAAAATTAGCTATAGCTGGTGAAAACGTAGAAAGTATTTTAACTAAACTTGAAGATGTAAGAAAACGTACACATGGCTATATTGCCCTTGATACTTTAGAATACTTAAAACGCGGCGGACGCCTTGGTAAAGCAACAGCAACACTAGGGGAACTTATTAGCCTTAAACCTATTATTTCTTCTAACGATGAGGGTTTACTCTTTACATATTGTAAAGCACGAGGAAGGAAACAAGCTCTATCTAAAGTAAAACAAATTATCCTTAGCTACTTAGATAAAGGAAAATGCAGTTTATGGATACTTCAAGGAGATGCACTTAAAGACGGCTACGCTCTTTTAGAAGAATTAAAAAGTCATCCTAATCTTAATCTCATTTCACTGGAGACGGTAGGTCCATCTATGGGTGTCCATACAGGTCCTAACGTAGTCGGTTTTGCTATATTAGAAGAAGCATAAAAAAGAAAGCGCCCTATAATAGGGCGCTTTTTATCACCATTAATCTTCAATATCAATAGCACTTACAGGACAGCCATCTCTAGCTGCTTCTGCATCACCTTGTACATTTTCTGGAATCTCACCTTCAATAGCCACAGCTAAACCATCATCTTCTAAAGAAAATACTTCTGGGCATGTAGCTGGACAAAGTCCACATCCAATACATGTATCTTTATCTACGCTTGCTTTCATCTTGATGCCTCCTTAAATGGAAATAGTCTTCTGTTATTATTTCCTAGGGCAATAGATTTATACCAAGATATTTCCTATTCCAAACAATTGTTGGATAGCAAGTCTATTCTTTTCAATATCTAATGCAATATTAGATTTTTTAAGTTCTAATTCCTCTAGTAAACTAAGGGTAGAATCATAATTATTAGTCTTACGTATTTGTGCAATATCTTGATTAAGTTTATTCACTTCATTCTGCTTAGCAGATATAGACTGATTATCTGTCTGTATTTTATCTTCAACTTCTTTAATATGTGTAAGCTGTTCATTAGAAACTTCTATATAATAGATGGAACCATCATCTAGTTTTCCTTTATTGTATGCCTTAAAAGACTGTACCCCTACATCTACTACATTAGATCTAGTTAATTTGAGTCTTACTTTCTGACTACCTGGTTTATAAGTTCCAAAAAGCCAACTTTTTTCTGGTATTGCAGCCTCATACTCTCCATTTTCATAGCGATCTAATATATAAAGGTCTACTTCTTTATAGGTTTTTAGTTCACTTACTTCTTGAGTATAAGATGCAATTTGGTTATTTAAATCTGCAATCTCTTTAGTAACCTTTTGAACTTCATTCACTATCATTTCCGTCTGTACATCAACACTTTGCTTCATATTCATTAAGTCAACTTCTTGAAGTTCTATTTGCTTAAGTTCTTCCTGTAAACGTTTAATCATACCATTGTAATTTGTAAATGCTACATATTCTGATGTCGTAATGATACGTTTCTTATTTAAAATATCCACCCATAAGCCTAACGTCTCAAGTTCAATCTCCTTTGTTTTAAGTTCTGTAAAAAGAACTTCTTTAACACGCGTTGCTTCTATATAATCTAAGAGTTTAATAGATGTGCTTTCTATATCACCTTTATGGGGGAAGGATAAAAGCTCATAAACATTAATTTCAAACTGCTCTAGTGGAAGTTTCTCACCTTTTAATGAAAGCAATTTATAAAGACTTTCCACTTTGTCCTGTGTAAGTTTTGCTTCGCTACCAAAATAAGCCTCAAGCGCTCTTTCAAAAGTGACTATGTCTAAGCGCTTCATATATTCTTTTAAATTATTTGATGGCGTTTTACTTATGACTTCATCAAACAAAGCCTTTTGGTCCTTAAATAATAGGCCTTCTTTATTATACTTTATAAGTATTCTCTCTTTCGTAGCTTCATCAAAGTTTACGAAATACTTTTCTAGAAATTCTTGACTCACTTCAGATAAATCTGTTACTAAGTATTCAAGCCCTTGCTTGAAATAAAAATGTGTATATTCTCGAGGCTTCGCCTTAGTAAGAATATTGACAACCTGAGCCGGCATTTCTTTTATCTTAAAATAAGAAATTTGAATTAAATTCATATTCATAATCAGCACTAAACCTATTATTACTACACTACCAGTAGGTATAACTACTTTTTTATTTTCATCAATCCACTGCAAAGACACTTCTTTAATGTGTACAAGTTTTTCTTTGAAATTCATACTCTCTCCTTTGTGTCGTATTCTGTCCTAATTATACAATGTTTGTGTTTTTAAAACAATTGTATTGTATTTTCCTTTGTCCGTCTGCTATAATGAGGCATATCCGGTAGAAGCTTAGTAGAAGAATGTCTTACGACATACCGAAGGAGTAACGCTCTCAGGTACTTATTATAAGTGGGACTGCTTAGCCGACGGAACTCTGGAGAGACTTGCGATATGCAAGCGCCGAAGGTGCAAGGCATGGTATACATGCTCAAACTCTCAGGCAAAAGGACAGGGATTCTTTTATCTAATTGAATAATTACATATTCTCCCTATCCCTTTTTATGCAGAGTAAAATCTAACATTAAAAGGAGATATCAAAATGGAACAAATCACTTTATTTTTAGGAAAAGTCAATGACTTTGCATGGGGTTGGCCCCTTCTTGTTCTTCTATTAGGAACAGGACTACTTCTTACAGTAAGACTCGGTCTTATTCAAATCGTTAAATTACCTAAAGCATTAAAACTTATTTTCACAGCAAAAAATCACGGAGATGGTGACATCAATAGCTTCGGTGCATTATGTACTGCGCTTGCAGCAACAGTAGGAACTGGAAACATTGTAGGTGTAGCAACAGCTATCGCAGCTGGTGGACCTGGTGCCTTATTCTGGATGTGGATAGCTGCCTTTATAGGTATGGCTACCAAATATGCAGAAGGTGTATTGGCTATTAAATACCGCACAGTAGACGCTAATGGACAAATGTCTGGTGGACCTATGTACTATATCTTAAATGGTATGGGCAAAAACTTTAAACCACTTGCAGTATTCTTTGCCTTTAGCGGTGTTCTTGTAGCACTTCTTGGTATTGGTACTTTCTCACAAGTAAACTCTATTACCAGCAGCATCAACAGTCTAACAGGTCTCTCACCTAAAATTATTTCTATCATAGTAGCTGCCCTTGTAGGACTGATTGTTATTGGTGGTATTAAAAATATTTCTAAAGTTTCTTCAAAAATTGTACCTATTATGGCCATTCTTTACCTTATTGCTTGTGGTGTTATTTTAGCTGTTAACTTCGAAGCTATTCCAAGCGCTTTTATGACTATTATTTCTTCTGCCTTTACAGGCCATGCTGCTATGGGTGGCTTTACAGGAGCTGTTATGAAAGATGCTATTAGTAAAGGAGTGGCACGTGGTGTATTCTCTAATGAGTCCGGCCTTGGTAGCGCGCCAATTGCTGCCGCTGCTGCAAAAACACATTGGCCAGCAGAACAAGGGCTTATCTCTATGACAGGTACTTTTATCGATAGTATTCTTATTTGCACCTTAACAGGTCTTACTCTTGTTATTACAGGTATATGGACTACAGATACAAGTGCTGCCCTTATGACACAAGGTGCTTTTAGCACAGTGTTCGGTTCATTTGGTGGTGCTACTTTATCAATCTGCCTTGTACTCTTTGCTTTTACAACCATCCTTGGTTGGAATTATTATGGTGAACGTTGCATCGAATTTTTATTTGGTGTTAAAGGCATAAAGCCTTATAGATTAGTATTTGTACTTATGGTTGCCTTAGGTGGTTTTTTGCAAATTCAACTTGTCTGGACTATTGCTGATATTGTAAATGCCCTTATGGCCTTCCCTAACCTTATTGCACTTCTTGCCTTATCAGGTGTAGTTGTTAAAGAAACTAAAGCTTACTTTAATCACCTTAAACAAGAAGAAATAACAACTACAACTTCTTTAGAAAAAGAAGTAGCTTAAATCACAAAGACCGAGTCCTTAGAATCCTTTTCTAAGGCTCGGTCTTTTGTTATCTTTTCAAAAATAGGGCATACACTAGTTATAAGCAATCCTTTTTGGAGGTATTTTGACATGGTAAAGGAACTCATTTACACCTACTTTATTTCTTTATTTATACTCCTTATTGTTACATATAGAAACAGAAGATCAGGCCTACGTATTAGCCTGAAGGTATTTACAAGTCTATTATTTGTAGGCATTGCCTTCTTAGGATTTAGGCCTCTTGCTTTCTCATTTAATTATGCTTATTTCATATTTGCAGGATTAGTATTTAGTGCACTAGGAGATTTATTATTAGGTTTTACACATAACGCTTCTTATAAAGATAATAGTATGCTTCGAGATGGTATCATTGCCTTTTCACTTGCCCATATAACCTTTATTAGCGGCTTTAATATTATTCAGCTTTTTACTCAGTATTTACTTCTTTTCATTCCTCTCGGGGCAGCTACTCTATTTATACTACTTACACGCCCTAAACTTATAGATACAGGTAATCTACGCTTACCTCTTGTTTTATATAGTTTTATTATTATTACCATGGTCCTTACCGCATTAAATACAAATATGTCTCTCCTTATAATAGGTGCTCTTTGCTTTATTGTTTCTGATATTATTTTAGGCATAGCCTTCCTATACGGTGAAAAGCATCGCTTTCTTCCAGTACTTAACTTACTTATTTACTATATAGGGCAACTTTGCCTGGCCCTTTTTCTTTTTAAATAAATAGAAGTGTTATCCAATTACTTGGTGGCATATTCTATATATTCAAATAACCCTTCTTATATTTGATAAATATCGCTAGCTTTTACTAATTCCATTTCATGTCTAGATAATGCATCTATTGTTTTCTCACAGTTTTCTGTTCGTAAAATAATAGATGCATCATCCCCTATAGAAAAGGCATACATATATTCAATACTAATATTATCCTCCGCAAGATAAGTAAGGAGTGTTTTAAGTCCACCTGGTGTATTAGGTACTTTGCATCCGATGACAGGTGTCTTCTGTACAGAAAATTGTTGGTCTTTAAGAAGTCTTAAAGCCTCATCTGGGTTACTTACAATAAGTCTTACAATACCATAGTCAGATGTATCTGCAATTGAAAGTGCTGATACATTGATATTGGCATCTCCTAGGATTTGCATTACTTCAAAAAGTCTACCTGATTTATTCTCTACAAAAACTGAAAGTTGCTGTATAATCATATCTTCTTCCTCCCTTTATTGTGTTTGTTTTATTATAACTGTCTTTTATCAATAATTCGCTTAGCCTTTCCTTCACTTCTAGCTATACTCTTAGGCTCAACTAGTTTAACTTTTACTTGAATGCCTAATACAGATTGAATCTCTGCTGTAATACGCTTTTCAATCTCTTTCATATATCGCATACCATCTACGAATGTAATCCCTTCTTTACCTTCAACCCATACTTCAAGTGTATCTAAGTTATTCACTCTATCTACAATAAGCATATAATGCGGAGCAATTTCACCCAGGTTAAGTAGCACACTTTCGATTTGAGATGGAAATACATTAACCCCTCGTATAATGAGCATATCATCGCTTCTTCCTGTACACTTGGTCATACGGATAGTTGTTCGTCCGCAACCACACTCTCCAGGAATCAGACTTGTAATATCTCTTGTACGATATCGCAAAAGAGGCATAGCCTCTTTGGTTACTGTAGTAAAGACAAGCTCTCCAGATTCACCTGTTGGTAAGCTCTTAAGCGTTAGTGGATTTATAATTTCAGGGATAAAGTGATCCTCATTAATATGAATATGATTTTTATGTGTACACTCAAATCCTACTCCAGGCCCTATTACTTCACTTAGTCCATAACTGTCATAAGCCTTTATTCCTAAAAGTTCTTCAATCTGATTCCGCATCTCATGACTCCAAGGTTCTGCACCAAGTGCTCCTATTCTAAGTTTAAGGTCAGTAGCTGGGTCAATCCCCATACTTCTAATACTTTCTGCTAAGTATAAAGCATAAGAAGGTGTAGTCACCAGCATAGTACTACCAAACTCACGCATAATTTGAATCTGTTTCTTAGTATTACCAGAGGAGATAGGTACAATAGTGGCTCCTAACTTTTCTGTCCCATAATGAAAGCCAAGCCCTCCTGTAAAAAACCCATAACCTAGTGAATTCTGCACCACATCATCTTCTGTAGCACCCATTCCTACTAATACTCTAGCCATGCAGTTTGCCCATGTATCTAAGTCATTTTTAGTGTATCCAACTACTGTAGGTTGCCCTGTTGTGCCAGAGGAGGCATGCACACGTACTACCTTTTTCATAGGTACTGCAAAAAATCCATAAGGATAGTTATCCCTTAGATCTTGCTTTGTTGTAAAAGGTAATTTATTAAGGTCTTCTATTCCTTTAATGTCCCCAACTTCAATACCCATATCATCCATCTTCTTTTTATAAAACGGTATATTTTCATACACATGCGCCACTGTCTTTCGAAGTCTGTCACCTTGAAGTAAGCGTATTTCATCCCTTGATAAACTTTCTTCTTTCTGCCATATCACCCTTATCACTCTCCATTATTTTCTACGGTCAATAATACGTTTTGCTTTCCCCTCACTACGTTCAATGCTACGTGGTTCAACAAGTTTAACTTTTACATGAAGTCCTAATAAGCTAAATAGTTCTGCCGTAATATGTTTTTCTATTTTTTCCAATGATTTGATAGCATCTGTAAAGAATTCAGGTTTTACTTCAACCCATACTTCAAGTGTATCTAGATTATTAATGCGATCTACAATTAACACATAGTGTGGTGCTGTCTCTGCCACTTTAAGGAGTACACTTTCAATTTGTGATGGGAATACATTAACACCACGAATAATAAGCATATCATCACTGCGTCCCGTTACCTTATCCATACGTGTTAGAGTTCTTCCGCATTTACATGTTTCTGTATGTAACCTTGTAATATCTCTTGTTCGATATCTCAAAAGAGGAAGTGCCTCTTTTGTAACCATAGTAAATACAAGTTCCCCTTCACTACCTTTAGGTAAAACTTCAAGGGTATTGACATCAATAATTTCAGGTACAAAGTGGTCATCATTAATATGCATACCACTTCTAGCTTGACATTCAAAAGCAACCCCCGGTCCTAACACTTCACTTAAACCATAAATGTCCATGGCGTTAATGCCAAACATACTTTCAATTTGCTCTCTCATCTCTTCTGTCCAAGGTTCTGCCCCAAAAATACCTGTATGTAAGTTCGTACTTCTTGGGTCAATACCCATATTCTTCATGGTTTCTCCAATGTAAAGTGCATAAGAAGGTGTGCATGCAATAACTGTACTACCAAATTCCTGAATAAGCTGAATTTGCTTCTTTGTATTACCCCCTGATATTGGTACAACAGCTGCTCCTAGATGTTCAGCTCCATAATGTACACCTAAGCCTCCTGTAAAAAGCCCATAACCAAATGCTACCTGAATAATATCTTTTTTAGTTACCCCCATAGCTGTAAAGCTACGTGCAATCACATTACTCCACATCTTAATATCATTTTGAGTGTAGCCTACTACTGTTGGATGTCCTGTAGTACCAGAAGAAGCATGGATACGTACCACTTCTTCCATAGGCGCTGCAAAAAGCCCGTAAGGATAATTATCTCTTAAATCTTGCTTTGTTGTAAAAGGTAACTTACTAAGATCATCTATACTTTTAATATCTCCAGGTTCTAAACCTAAAGCTTTCATCTTATCACAGTAAAAAGGTACATTATTATATACACAATTAACGGTTTTAATCAGTCTTTCTGATTGCACCTGCCTTTTTTGCTCAATATCATAAACCTCTTCCTCTTGCCAATACCTCATACAAATCCCCCTACCTTGCATATTATATTTTAAAATTTTATCATTATTAATTTTTATACGCAACAAAACATTATAAATAATTATATATAATTTATAAAATTTAAAATAGAAAGTTTTTACAATCACTCAAATAAAAAAGGCATTACAAATCCTTTTGTAATGCCTTTTTTATTATTTATTTGGCGTAGCAATAAGCCATTGTTGTTGTTTTTGATTTTCTGGTAAGATATGTGAATCAAACCACATATAGAAAAATCTTTCTGCATTTGTATAATTATAACCATCTTGAAGGTGATCTGATGTATCATAGGAATCTGCCATAATAATGACATCATCACTAAATACATCATCTGTACCCATTGTATCGTAACCAATAATTACTCTCCAATGGCCACCAAAATCTATATTTTCAACCATAATCGGTGTATTATTCTTAAGGTTTTCTAAAACAAAGTTTTTAAAGTCTTCTGGATCATAGAAAGTATACCCCGCCTCATCCGCTTCTGTAAGAGATGACTTTACATCCCATCCAATTTCTTCAAAGAAGTGCACCATCCCTGAAGTTGAAGTACCATATTCACCTTGTTCATCTGCTAAACCAGGATTTTGCTTATTAGAGTAGTTTAAGTCTTTATTGCAATTCATAACTTCTGCAATCTCTAACTCCTTATAAGCTGTTTCTCCAAAATGATTAAGCACCATAAGTGCTGCTACAGGGCCACATGTAGACTCTGTTGTTTGTTGATACGTCTTAAACTTAGGTAAAAGTGTAAGTGTATCTGTGCTTTTCATATTGTAGAAATCAAATACAGGAAAATAAGCCGAATTCTTTACATTGCCCATTCCATCATAAGATGAAGCACCTGTAGTCGTTGTGTCATAACCCTCAGGAAATGGTATAACATTTACACCTTGTCCATAAGTTACTGCTCCCATACTTAATAAACCTGTTAATCCTAGTAGTGTTGCTGTTAATCTCTTTTTCAATTTACTTGTCAACTCCCATCAAAAATATGTATTTTATCTTACGACATAGAAAAAATAGCATACTTTTTGACATATGACAACCATTTACTTTACTATTACTCTATTGTTAGTTTAGTTATACTTTTACTTTTTGTTATTTTCTAATTAATCCATTTTAATAGTTTACCAAATTTTCAGCTTTCTAGTCCATTAAAATTTTTTTATATTTTTTTCGTTTACTTGTAACATTTTATTATGTCAGACTACTAATAAGAAGAGATCATTTATAAAGGAGGTATGCACTTGCAAATGTTAGAAGAGCTCTGTAATCAGCTTTATCCTAGTCTTTTAAAATATTTTTTATCACAAGTTGCAAATTATCATATTGCTGAAGAGCTCACACAAGAAACACTTTTTAGGGCATGCTCTAGCTATACATCTTTTAAAGGACACTCTTCTCTTAAAACATGGATATTTGGTATTGCTCATCATACCCTACATACCTATTATAGAAAAAGTAAAAATAAGGAGCTCTCCCTCTACTTCTCCTCACATACTTCAAGTGTAGAAGAGCAGGTGCTCCTTAAAGATGACTACATTCATCTTACTCGCGCTATTCACGACTTAGAAGAAACAGAAAGACAAGTGGTATTACTTCGTAGTTATGTAGAACTAGACTTTATAAGTATCGGTGAGATTCTCTCCCTTACCCCTAATAACTGCCGAGTCATTTACTGCCGTAGCCGCCAAAAGCTAAAAAAATTATTAGAAAAGGATGATTTAAAATGAACTTACCTTGTGAATCCTATCAAGACTTTATACATCTTTATATTGATCATGCCCTTTCAGAACCTTCTACTAGGCTTCTTGAGAAACATCTTCTAGAATGCGAAGTATGTAAGGCTTATTTAGAAACTATTCAAGAAGATCTCCCTACTCCTATTGTTAAGGAAAAGACTGACACCGAGCAAGCCTTTATTAAAAAGCTTGAACGTAGACTTCTATGGACACAGTCTAGTTTTCTGTTTTGTGGCATACTCATCTGCATTTTATTCACTCTTTCACAAAACATGTTTCAGAATCTAGCATTATTGCCTCTTATAGGACTTTTAGGCTACTTATTTACTAAGAAATTATTGCCTGTTCCTTTACTTACTACATTTATCCTCAGTATCAGTTCATGGCTTAAAGAAGGTTTTAGTCTAGATATGATTACTATGATTATCCTCCTAGCTTTTATTTACTGTATCTTAACACTCGTAGGATCTGGTGCAGGCTATCTTGTTATACGACTTACACATTATTTCAAAACACGTTCTACGTGGTCTAAAACAGGAATTTTCTTCACTTATTTAGGACTTGCCCTTTTATGCCTTGTTATCCTACTTGCTTATAATGAGTCTAATGGAAATCCTTTCACAGCTTTATATGCGAAAAAGCAAATGGAAGATTATTTAGCACACACTTATGAAGGCGAAGATTTCTCTGTACATGAGCCTACATATAATGCAAAGTTTGCACTATATGACGCTAATGCCTATATACACGGTTATAAGAATCCTAGACCTTTTACTATTTCCTATAAGAATGGACGAGTATGGGATGACTATTTTGACCGCTACTTAGAAGATATAGAAACCTCAAGACGTCTAGGACGTGAGGCTGCTTCACAAATTAAAGCTTTACTTAATCAGCATGCTATTCCTTTTAGTGAAGTCAGTGTGAGTTTGCGTGTTCCTCAAAATACTTATAATGATATATCTTTTGATAAAACCACTATCAAAGAACCACTTAGTTTATCTATTACTTTACTAACAGATACTAAGGACTCTTATGAAGACTTTAGCAAATGGTGTGAAGCTATACGCAATCTTATTACAATACAAGACTATAATATTAACTCTCTTACTCTAGACAGTGACCCTTACTCTATGGTCAATCGCCTCTCTCTTGTTTTAGATGGAGATGAAATCTATAAACCTATCCAAGATATAAGCGTATTAGAGAGCTTTATAGACTATGGTAAACTTAATCATATTACTGACGCTTCCCAAAAAGATAACTCAGTAAAGGATAACCTCTATAAAAACGAGCTACTCTCTAATACTCTAATTACTAAACTTCACGA
Organism: Zhenhengia sp.; assembly: GCF_046966505.1. Classification (NCBI taxonomy): domain Bacteria; kingdom Bacillati; phylum Bacillota; class Clostridia; order Lachnospirales; family Lachnospiraceae; genus Zhenhengia; species Zhenhengia sp. Next base: position 98,861 of record NZ_JBKVCH010000011.1, on the reverse strand, counting down.
AATGAATCTTCCTATTGCAGATGTTATTATTGAAACATCTCCTAACTCTAGCTCTATTACTATAGAATGGTTTGGCGAGCGTGTATGTCCTTATACTTTTGCTACTACCTGTATCACCATCCGCGACCTCCTTGTAAATGAGCCTGAACTTATTCAGCATTTACCTATTCAGTCATTGGATTTTAGCTATTATTGGGGCACCATGTATGACAGTTATTATGCAGCTCTCTATGGAGAGGACATTTACACCATAACTACTGATAAAATTGTAGAAGACATTTTATCTAATGAAAAATATTAAAAGATTAGATAATGTTACTTTGAAAGAACTATCCCTTCATTTAGGTCGATGCCCCAGGTCATCGGCCATGTTTTTTTCATAAAATCTCTTCCTTTAATTATGATCTCATCTTCATAAACATCTATGCATAATCCCTGACTTCCATTATCTTCTCCATAACCGTCTGACTGCAGAGTATACGCTACACTAGCTGTATTAATATAATAAATACCCTCTTTCTTTATAACTGTTTGAGGATGATCTACTACAGCATGAGTATGTCCTGTGAAGAAAAGCACTCTAGGATATTCTGATAGGATATTCCTTAATTCCCTATCTTCTAATATACCATCAGGATGCCCTGAATGAGCATAACCATCTACCTCATAAGACCCTGCTGATGTCTCTACTAAAGATTGATGCAAGAAAACAAAAACAGGCTTAGAGTCTGCCCCTTCATCTAATTTATCTTTAAGCCAAGTTAATTGCTCTTTGGTAATTCTCCCCTCATCTTTCAGTGCTTCTTCTGTAGATAGAAAAATAAAGTGGTAGCCACAAATCCACTTATCATAATAAGCATGTGGCATTCGTGTATGCTTCATAAAACAGTTATAAGCTTCTTCATATCCTCCCTCAAGCCATCTTACATCATGATTGCCCAGTACCATATAAGTTTCTGGATGTGGATACGCATCTAAAATAGCTTGAAAGCGTTCATAGTTCTCATCTCTCCCTGATTCTGTCATATCCCCTACAATACATAGCGCCTTAGCTTGTGGGTTTACTTCATTTAAGTCCTTTAGTGCTTCTTCAAAATGCTTATTAAACTTATTTTCCCATCCTGTAACATGTAAATCTGATATTACATTAAATGTCATAATAGGTTTCATTTGTTGAATAGACATCTTCTTCCCCCTAGATTGGTTTATTAAAATATTCACTTCTTATTTTAACCTACTACACTAAATTTTCAAACTCTTTATAGCATTTTAGAATATAAAAAGCACGAAATAGAGGCTAAACCCTTTATATCGTGCTTTTTTATTAAAAATAATTACTTCTAACTTGCTCTTATAACTCTTCTTGCTCTTATTCTACTACTGGTGCAAATGGATTTTTAATTGCTCTACCACCATGTTTTGCAATGAAAGTATAAAGTTGACTATGGATTTCATTTGCTTTACCTATTGCATCTTCTGCTGTGGCAATACCTGTTTCAGTCATATACGCAGCTGCCGCTTTTGTATCTTTCTTAGCAAGTTCTACTACTTTTTTATCTACTTCTTCTTGTGCTTTAATAAGTTCTAACTCATATTGTTTCCAATAGTTTTTTACACCTTGACCGTAGTTCACACGGTCAAGTTCTGCAAGTGTGGAAAGACCTCTAAATGTCCAGTAAGCAGATGATGGATTATAGTTTACACCAGGTACTTTGTAAGCTTCATGTGTATCTGTAATACCCCCAAATGTTGGTAAGTAAACGGAGTGCTCAGCATTCCCCATTGCCATCCACATAAGTCCACCTACTTCTTTAGGGTACTCTTCTTTCATTTGGATAATATGACATTCTGCCTGATTCTCTGTACCAATTGCACGTTTACCTTTATTTTCAGGAAGGTTTATATCATTCTCTGTACCTTCATAACGGTATCTTTGAAGATCCATTACTTCATCAACAGAGATTTTGTCATCTGCTTTCATAAATAAATCAAATACTGGTGTATCAAGTGCAATGTTTTGTGATGGCGAGAAGAAATGTTGACCTCCCCATGCACGTAGTCTATTGCCATCTGTCATTGTTTCTCCATATGTGAGTGCTAAATGGAATTTGCCTTCATGATTTTTGAGAAGACCATTTTTAGCTGGCATGTTGATGACATCTTTTGACGCCATAACATTTTCTTGATCATTTAAATCAATGTATCCAAGCATAAATGCATTTGGAATAACTGCATACATATCATCTGGTACTTTTACAGCTGCCCATTGGTGACCACTTAAAATTTCCATGTACCATGCTTCGTTTTGGTCTGCAAATAAAATGATATTACCTTCTGCTGACCCATGTTTTTCTACGATTTCACCAAGTACTTGTACACCTTCTTTAGCTGTTTTAATACGTGGTAATACAACTGATGGAATAGCCGCTTCACGAAGTCCACTTTCTACAAGTGGGTCAACTTTTTGAATTGCTTCATTTAAGTAAGCTGAAACAGTTGCTGTCATAGCTACACCTTGTTCATTAATTCCTGCTGCTGCATAAATACCATCTTCATGCTCTGCTACGTCTGGCAGCATTGTATATTTATAAGCCTTTGTAGGTTGTTCAATTTTAAAGCCATTAAGGTCTTCAAACATTTCCCCTTTTTTGTATGTTGCAGCTGGCACAACTACAAAGTTTTTATTATAAGCAGCCCCGATATCTTCTGTTCTACCAATGATAATACTACCATCTTCTGTAGCATCTTTCCCTACTACTACACCTGTACATGCAAATACATTTACACTTGTTGATAAACTTAAAAGCATAACCATAAGCCCTTTAAGTAAATTATTTTTCTTACTCATCTCTATCCCTCCATAATCCCTATATATGAATTTTTATTAATTAATAAGTTTCTTTATACATAGTATCACAGATAAGATTAGATTACAAGATATTTTTTAATTTTTATTCACAAAATTGTATACTTAGTATTATTTTAATAAATATTAATCCACGGCTTAGTGGTAGTATACTCCACTTTTTTACCTATATATTCACTTAATCCACGTAGTGGTATAAACACTTTTCCTTCTATTATACGTGTGGTCGCTTCAAGGCAAATGAACTTATCTCCCTCATATATATATCTACTTCCCGGCAAAACAGTTAATTTACGCCCATCTTTTATAAGAAGCATTTGCATAGTACGTGCATCCCACTTTACTTCCATTCCTAGTGCCTGTCCCAACTTCCTTGCCTCTACTAATGTTATTCCGCCTTCTTCTAAAGATAAATACTGGTCTATATACCCATCTATCTTAATTGCCTTTGATATTAACGGTGTATGTTTATACATACTTTTCGTATCTGCTAAGCTTGTCATAAGCTTATTATAATCTTGCGTACTTAAATAGGAGTCCTGCCCACTTCTATAATTACTTAATGCTTCTTCAGCAGGCAACACTCTAAAATGAGGCCTACCATCTATGCGTGATAAATCTGTCCATATAGGTACATACTCTGCATAATCAATAAAGGTTTCTCCTGTCTCAAAGTTCTTTGTAAGCGTTAAATTTAATAAAATACTACTGTCACGGTAACGGGTTCTTTGAGCAGAAACGAAATTACCTAAAGAATAAATTACAAACTTTCCATTTTTAAGTTCCATAGGTTGCAAAACATGAGGATGGCTACCTAGTACAATATCTACCCCATTATCAAAAAGGAATTTCACCCATTCTTCCTGCGCTTTATTCTGCTGTCTTTCATATTCATTTCCAAAGTGGAGACTCACACAAATAATATCTACTCCTTGCTGCTTAGCTAAGTCAATATCCCTTAGCATCTTCTCCTTATTTAAATAGTTTACACAGTATTCTTTATCTTTATCTGGTCTAATCCCATTAGTCCCATACGTGTAAGCCATAAAAGCTATTTTGATTCCTTTCACCTCTTGAATGAGTACCTTATCCTGCTCTTCCTTAGTTCTAGCCGTACCTGTATGAGCCAGCCCCACTTCATCTAAAACTTTAAGAGTGTGGGCTACCCCCTGATAATGCCTATCTAAACTATGATTGTTAGCTGTAGTTAGCACATCAAAGCCTGTATTTTTAAGAGCTATTGCAAGCTGTTCGGGGGCATTAAAAGCTGGATAACCTGTATACCCTCTTTCTTTCCCTGCTAAAGGTGTCTCTAAATTTCCTATAGCTAAATCTGCATTTTCTATGTATGGCTTAATATGTTTAAACATGTAGTCAAAGTTATATGTATTTGTTCCTGGCACTTTTCCCCCTTCAATTTCCTCCTTATGCATCATAATGTCACCTACCGCTACAAGTTTAATAGTTTGAATAGGTGCCCCATTTTCTGCTGCTCTTATTCCCCACGTCTGTACTAACATTAAGATACCTGCACATAGACCTAATAAATTTCTTACCACTTGTTTCATCACTGAATCTCCCCTCTAAGTTCATCCCTATTTTAGCCTATTCTTATTAACTCCAAACTAGTACCTCTTCGTTCCTTTCAATCCTTAAGATCGTCTATTCATTTTCTAACCTATGTTGTATAAACTGTATACATAGCAGACCTCTACTCTGCAAAAGTGAACCTTTCTTAGAACACAAAAAAGCGAGGCCTCCCTTAACGGATTACGCCTCACTTCCTATATCTTTTATTCAGCTCTTAAATCATAGCCACCTTTGGCCCCATCCATCTTAAGTCCTACTGTATATTTACCTTCTGAATAAACAGGTATCTTTTGCTCCAATTCTTGACTTCCTGTATAAACCTCATTATAAACCACTTCTCCATGCGGGTCCTTAACCGTTAAGGTAATGACTCCTTCTTCCACTTTAATATCTCCCCGTAATACTAAAGTGTCTCCTACCTGTTTCTTCACCTTAATACTGTCTCTGCCCGTTTGATAGTAGAAACTTGCCTTTAGGTGATTACCCATACTTGTTTCAACAGACATAATAGATACGGAGGAGTTAAACATTTCCCCATCTGTAGCACCCACGACAAACATCAAACCAAAGATTGCGATAAACGCTGCAATACAAATTCCTCCAATAATAGCAAGTGGTTTTACCAGATTAGTTTTCTTAGTCACTTTAGTTGCTGTCTGGTACACAATATTCTCTTCTACCTTAGCACCGCAGTACGGACAATAGGCCATTTGACTACCTACAGCATGTTTGCATATCTCACAAGTGTTTTCAAAGATAGCCTGACAGTTTGGACACACATTATAATCAAATTTTACTTCTGCATTGCAGTTAGAACAAGTATACTTCTTTTCCTGATTACTCCTTACGACAAGATAAATAATGACCCCTATTAAATTAGGTGTAAAAACCGCTACCGCCATCCATAACCAAGGATTAAGGTCATGTGCCTTTGCATCTTTATAAACAACTACCCCTATTACAAGCATTAATAAAATAGGGACTGCTAATATAGCTAACATGAAAGCTGAAAACCCTATCATTCCTAATTCCATCTTTACTCCTCCTTTAACGTCTCTCTAATTCTTTATCTTTATAATAAATCTTACCTAGTAGGTAGGCTGCTATAGGAAGCTGCATACTAAAAACGCCTATGCCTACAATGATAGATATTTGCTGCATACTCGTGGAGAGGCATACCATAAAGATTGTTTCCCCTACAACTAAAAGGATATTGAGAAGGATTACAATGACAAAAGGTGCCCACTCTCTCTTCTTCTCACGTCTTAAAGCTTGCCTACTTGCTTTCTCCCTCGCCTCATAAATAAGTCTATTACTTGGTGAAACAGTCACATCCGAAAGTTCTTGTAGCAATCTATCTAATTGTTTATCATCCATTGCAATTCCTCCTTTCCTAATAATTTCTTAAGCTTCTGTCTTCCATCATAAATCCGGGACTTAACTAACCTTTCAGGGATTCCTAGTATTTCTCCTGCTTCCTTATAGGAGAGGTTCTCATTAAATACAAGTAGAAGAGGCAGCTTATACTTATCTGGAAGTGCCTTAATCCCTTCTAGTATCATCCCTAATTCTTCCTTATGAATAAAAGTACTTTCTATACTTTCTTCTTTATCACCAAGCTGTTCTAACTGTGATTCTTCATAGCATCTTCTCTTAAGTTCTAGTTTAAAGCGCCTTAACTTATCTCTATAGGTATTGACTGCAATCTGGGTAAGCCATGGATAAAATGCCCGAGATGCATCATAAGTATGAAGTTTTTCTAATACTTTGACCCAAGTGTCTTGAAATAAATCATCAGCTCTTTCTTTGTCCTTCTCGAGATAAAGACATAGTCTATAAAGCTGATCTTTATGCTCATAAATCATCTGTTCAATCTCCACGGCTATCCCCCTTTCATTTGCTTTACACTACTATATACGATACGACATTTAAGAAGTTGGAAATTTATTTTAAAAATTTATCTCTTTATTTTAAAAGAAAGATAACACCTTCTATTAAAGATCTCATCATCCGGTTCTGGCAAACTCTCTATAACCTGACGAATTGTAGTAGCTTTTTCTTCCTCTAGCAATACTTTCTCTGGAGTAGCATTATCGCTTATTACATCTTCTTCTAATGGTATAGTTGATAGTAATCCTCTTCTTTTAAGTAAATTTAAAGTATGATTTCTTGCACTTGCTCCTATGTATGCTTTTTCCTTTCCCTCTTGTGTATTCAGTTCATTTCTCCTCTCCCATAACTTTACAAAAACATCTGAGGCTAATTCTTCTATATCTTCTCGGCTTAACCGCTCTTTGGCAACTTTTGAAATCACTGTAACCACATAAGCTGTGTAGCCATCTATTATTTTTTCAAATTCTCTTTCAGTCACCCTTGCACCTCCTTTTTACTTCTACTTTTATAGACAATTATAGCCTAGGAAACCTTTCATATTTTTAAATAAAATAAAAAAGCTCATGCATCTCTTCCAAGATACACAAGCTTCCTCCTTTACTTACCTGTATAAAGCTCAAATCGATATTTTTGCCCTGTTACATTATCCGTTCTACCTTCTTCCACTTCCTCAAGAAACATCTGAAGTGGCCTTACACACATAGTGTAAGGAGGATAAAGTGCTTGGTAAGATACCATCATTTCATTGGTTTCTGTATGAAGTACAAGATCATGTACATAATAAAGATTTCCTTTAAAGTGTCTATACGGTCTTCTTACTTCGATTTGTCTTTCCATTGCTATACCTCACTTCTATAATCTACCTTTATTATAGCCTATTTAAGCAGTAATATTTAATAGCATCATCCATAAATTGTGCAAGGCCTTCCCCATACTGGTTAATGTTATTTGTGAATCTTTCATCCATTACATACATATCGCCAAGTCCACTTAAAATCTCTGGTGTACATTCATAAAAGTATTTTGTAATATGTGCACGCCATGCTTCAATAAGATCTTGTACTTCTTTGCAACTTACATCTTCTCCTATGTGACAAGCAAGAGCCTTAAAGATATCATTCATACTTTCCATGATGTTTTGCCAGTCCTCCTTCTTATACCTACTTGTGCGATGTGCACTTTCTTTATAAGCATCAGTTTGCCCCCATCTTTCTTCTACTTCTTCTTTAAATTCCTCTTGTGCACGTTCAATTTCTTTCATATCAAAAGCTTTAAAATTCATATGCTCATCTCCTTCTAACTTTTCATCAATAAGGGCCATAATGGCATGAAGACGCTCACTCTTAAGTCTTAGAATCTCACGTTGTTTACGAAGTGCTTTCTGCATATCATAATGAGGATCTTCAAGTATGACTTTAATCTGTTTAAGTTCAAACCCCATCTCTTTTAAAAACAAGATTTGCTCTAGTTTAAGGAGGTTCCCCTTGTCATACAGTCTGTAACCTGACTCTGTAAGCTCTGCTGGTAATAGTAACCCAATCTCATCATAATAATGCAAAGTACGTACACTAATGCCTGTAAGCTTACTAACTTCATTAACCGTTTTTAAGTCTTCTTTTAACACACTAAGCGCCTCCTTTCCTCTTGTAAGTTAAATAATAGGATATGACGTAACGTAAGAGTCAATAGACTTTATCCATTATTTTAATGGTATTGTAAAGGTTTCCCTAAGCTTTGTGAAGTCATTACTAAGGTAAAATTTATGCTATCACATTATCACTTTTATTTTTTGTATACAATAAAACTTACAAAAAAATACTGCTACGTCTAACATAGCAGTATTTTTATATCCGTTCATTCAGTTAAGTCTTGCTTTTATTTTCACTTTTTCTTAAGTTCATTTTTCCCGCGTATGTTACTTTATCTTCTCTAGCCATTACCCCGGCTACATTAATTTACCTTCTCTAGTCTCTACCCCAGACTATATGTATTTTTATATACTCTCTCTAGAATTTTCTCTTCCTAACCAATAGTTCCTAAGCTACTGATTAGTCTTCGTAATCTTGATAGCGCTCTTTAAGTTCAAAGAGTCTTCTCTTTAACTCTTTCACTACATCTTTATAACGGACATCATCATATACATTATCAAGTTCTTCTGAGTCTGTTCGAAGATCAAAGAGTTCCCATTGTGGCCACTCTTTATCCTCTACCTCTTTAAGACAGTTACCACTAAAGTCTCTCGCTTCTTTCAGGTAACAAATTAATTTGTAATCTAATGTACGAATACCATAGTGTGGTGATACCCCATGTTCACCTTCATATACCCAGTATCTATAGTAAAGTGCATCTAACCAATCTTTAGGCTTATTGCCTTCTAAAATTGGTTTAAAGCTACGTCCTTGCATATCTTCTGGAATTTCTAAACCTGCATAGTCTAGGAATGTCTCTGCAAAGTCTAGGTTAGCTACAAGGTCAGTAATAACACTACCCTCTTTAATCACGCCTGGATAGCTCATTAAGAATGGCATTCTAAGTGATTCTTCTAGCATATAGCGCTTATCGAACCAACCATGATCCCCTAAGAAGAAGCCTTGATCTGATGTATAAACTACAATCGTATCTTCTTTTAGGCCTTCTTCTTCAAGGAAATCAAGAAGTCTACCAATATTGTCATCTACAGATGCAACACATCTTAGATAGTCCTTCATATAACGTTGATATTTCCAGTATTTAAGCTCAGCATCTGTAAGCCCTTCTGGAAAAGGTTGCTTAAGATCAAACTCTGTAAGCTCTTCAATGCCCATTAGATTGTATTTAACAGCATCACTACGTCCTTCATGTGAGTCATTGAAAGTGTCTGGTAACGGAATATCTATATCTTCATACATATCCTTATGCTTTTCATCTGGTACCCAGTGACGGTGAGGTGCTTTATGGTGACACATCATAAAGAAAGGCTTATCTTTGTTACGGTTTTTAATCCAGTCTATTGTAAGGTCTGTTACGATATCTGTAGCATAACCTGTATATTGTTTTAATTCACCCATGTCGTACATTTGAGGATTAATATACTGCCCTTGTCCAGGGAATATATTCCAGTAGTCAAACCCTGTTGGGTCATAGTTGCCTCCATGGCCTAGATGCCATTTCCCAATAATACTTGTTTGGTATCCACCAGCTTGTAAAAGTTTAGGTAATGTTTGCTGGCGGCCATCGAAACCATCTTCCAATGTTTTTACCCCATTTAGATGGCTATTCTTACCTGTTAAAATAACACCTCGGCTTGGTGCACAAATTGAATTAGTACAGAAGCAGTTGTCAAATCGAGCTCCCATATTAGCTAAGCGATCCATCTGAGGCGTTTCATTCACTTTGCTACCATAACAACTCATAGCATGAGCTGCATGGTCATCCGTCATAATAAAAAGAATATTAGGTTGTTTTCGTTTCATTACCCTTGCTCCTTTATTCTATAATTTAAGTTTACTATATCAGAAGCTTACACATATTTCTTTCTATTTTATACTGTGTTACAATATTATAAATTATCTATATTTATCAGGAGTTTTTCTTATGACTACTTTCCCCACCAGTAAACGAACTATTATTGATTATACATCTATAGATTCTTTTTTTAATTTTAAATTAGGTAAAGTCTGCCATCTTACAGCCCGTCCCCCTTTAGAAGAACATGTACACCCTGAGGCTATCGAACTAAGTTACTTTACTAAAGGTGAGCAGGTGTACACCATAGAAGATATAAGTTATACCATTAATAGTGGTGAAATGTTTATTACCCTTCCTAATGAATATCATAGCTCTGGAAGTCATCCTAAAGATAAATCACATTTTTATTATTTAATTATTAGCACACAGCTGCTCCAAAGCCTTTTATTTAGCGAAGAAGAAAGTCAGCAACTTTTAAAGAGTCTACTAACTATTTCTAAAAGAGTTTTTAAGGTAAGCCCTAGACTTACTGAACTTTTCGAATCCCTTTTAGAATGTGGACAAGATCCTAAACCTTTTCATAAAACACGTATTCGTAATCTCCTTTCTGAACTACTTATGACAGTCATTGAGGATGAAAAAAGCCAGCTTCCTCCTCCTGAAAATCCTATGGAAGAGGTTCTGACCTATATCAAGGCTCATATTTACGACGAACTCCCTCTAACGCACCTAGCTCATATGACTCACCTCTCTGAAGGCCGCTTTAAAACGAATTTTAGACTCTACACAGGACTTCCCCCTCGCGAGTATATTTTGAGACAAAAAATAAAATGTGCCAAACGACTTCTTAAAGAAGAAAGTCTTAGTATCACCCAAATTAGCTATCAATTAGGTTTTTCCTCTAGTCAGTACTTTTCTACTGTCTTTAAAAGGTTTACAACCCTATCTCCTATTGACTACCGTAATCAGAAGCTTCATAACCTATAAACTACTAAAATCTAATATAAGAGGCTGTGAAATAATAAATTCTTCATTATTCCACAGCCTCTTATATTTTTTAAAAAATAATTCATCCTCTCATTCAAACGTCTAATTATAGAAATATTTACCAAAATCTTAGTTGCTATATGCTTTGGCAAGTTGTAATTCTATATGTGTTTTCACTTCTTTTAAAGACCTATAGCCTTTATCGATTTTCTTTATACATTTCATTTGGCATACTGACTGGTCTAGATGGGTAAGGCTAAAGACTTCCCCCTCACTTCTTTGTGCTAATTCTTCCATAAGTTTTGGATAGTCTTTCATATACCTTCTTCTATTTTCTTCGTTAATCTCTATAATAACGCCTTCTTCTATAAATTCCACCCTATAAATAGGCACTTTCTTATAAAACTGGTCTTTGTGTGCTTCATAATACTGCCCGATAGCGTCTTCTGATAAAACACCACTTCTAATAATTGTCTTATAATGCTTTAATTGTTTTTGGTAATCTGTGTAGGCTTTAGCCGTTTCAGGCGTGTAAGTAGAAAGTCCATATTCAATAGCTCCCAATGTAGGTCTATCTTTTATAGGCTGATTATAAAAATCTTCCTCTATGAATCTACTTGTAGCTGGTAGCATATGCTGCTTGATTGCCTTGCCTTTATAAAGAGTAGGTGAATCAGCTTGTAAACTATATCCTTGTAAGGTATCAAGTGTAGGTCCTTCTGCTAGATTACCTGTCTGGCCTACCCCTGCTGATATAAATAATGGATCCTCTACTATTGAATGAGCATCTTCTGGTATATTGCTAAAGCCATAATACAAGTTGGTATCATAGGTTACATCTTCTTCATGCCAATCTAATAACTGCGCTTTTCCTTCTTTATAAAAAATATTATTCCAACATACCATAGGTCCATGGTCATTGGAGAAAATCTTTGTATCTAAGTGTTCTCCTATGTAAAATGTATTGTTATAAATATAGGCAGGTTCTTTATTGGAAGTCATAAATAAACAGCGTCTATCATTTTGGCTAATATTATACCTCACCACTGAATCAATGGTATTGTCTTGGCATACAAGCATAAAGCCACCTTCATTGTCATGGCTATAATTGTACTGATAAGTGGTTCCCCATGAGAAGTCACAGTCATAAGCCTGTCCATCTCCATTAAGATAGGTTCCAAAAGCTTCATTATACTGGAATAAAGCTCTATAGCACTGCCATGGCCATATAGCTGCATTATACATAAGATTAGGATCTGACTGTGTTCCAATACTTGCTTCTTGAGATACATTGTGCTCAATAAGTGGTTCATAACAATATTGAGGAACAATAGCATCCCCACCTGAACGCTCTACATAGTTATTTCTAATGAGTACTTCTTCATGCATATATTGCTTCAATTCTTCTGGTGTGTGATGACTTAAATTACTACTTAGTCCTAGGCACCTTGTAGAGCCTACAGATATTCCTGTTCTGGCTACATCTTTAACATAGCAATTTTGAACGCGTACGTCTTTAAACTTAATAGGCCTATCCTGATCTGTAGCAAAAATATTATAGTAGATACCTCCGTTATGTCCATCTTTAGTCGTTGCATCACCATTTACATCATGTACATAGAGATGATTAAGATAAAGGTGCTCCAAAGCATTTCCGTCTGCTTGATCAAAATCATCATCTCCGCTTACCATAACGCCAGTTCGCCCCGCTAAAGGCTCTTCTCCCTTGTTAGTGATTTCTAAATGATTCACTTCCCAAAAGCTTACATTATGAAGCCATAGAGTATAAAGGACCTTACCCGCTCCTTTTATCAGTGGTCTTACCTGCGGCACACCTACCTGTAATTTACCCCCTTCATAAGTATAGTTATCTATTACAATAGGTGCCCCTACTTGTCCACTACCTCGCACCTTCAGTCCACCGCACCATGTGCCATGTGCTTCAAATAAAATTTTATCTCCCGGCTTAAAGGATTGTGCATTGATAGGTTCTAATGTCTGCCACGGCCTATCTACACTTGTACCCTGATTGTTGTCACTTCCCTTGTGACTATCTACATAGTAAATTGTACCCTGTACCTTCTTCTCCATTTTTCCCTCTCCCTAAATCTATTCTTTAATTTGCAATTCTTCTTTCCATAATCACTACATCATGCCATTTGCCGTTATCCATCTGTCCGAATCTTTCTCTGTAACCTACTTCTCTAAAGCCGCATTTCTTATGTAAGGCTATACTTGCTTCATTTTCTCTAATAATCAGAGATTCAAGTGTCCAAAATCCTTCTTTCTCGGATTCCATAATAAGTTTTTCAAGTAAAGCAGAAGCTATGCCCTTACCTTTGTAGTCCTTATGAATATAAATACTAAGTTCTACTACTCCTCTATAGACATAGCGCTCAAAGGATTGGCTTATAGCTACAAATCCCACTACTTTATCTTCTTCCTTGGCTACAAATCTGCAGCTTTGAATATGTCCTTCATCCCACACTTTATAAGTAGGGACTTCTGTTTGGAAAGTAGAGATTTTTGTATCAATACCTTGCTTATAAATATCTGCTACACCTAACCAATCTGTCTCTTTCATTTCTGTTATATGATACGTCACGAACATGTACTCCTTTTATTTGTATGCTAAAATATTTTTAATATTTGATTCATTATAGAGTTTTATAGTCACCTAGTCAATATGCTATAATAGGATTATCTAAACTAATTAAGATAGGAGCTACTCATATGAAAAAAGCTTTTCTTATTGCCTCTATCAGCCTCTTTTCTCTCTTTACTTTAGTTGGCTGTGGCAAATCCCTTTCTGACCGTGAAATCTCTAGACTTTATAATACTGACAATGGTCCTCGCTACGTTGTTGTTATTGAAGTAAAACAGTCTCACTTAAGCCTTGATATTAATGACCATATTAAAGATTCTATGAATAAAGTGGAGATTGCTATCCCTGTTGATAAACAATTCTACGATGATGTAGAAAAAGGGGATAAATTAAATGATGATTTTAGACTTGGTTCTCTTATGACTTCTGGAAGCGTTGGAACTTGGGACATTAAAATTAAGGATAAAATGATTCTCGAATAATTAGGACTAGTTTTTCAACATTTTTTTCGCTATACTGGACATATTCAATCGAATAACATCATATATTTAAGCAAAGACATTTTAGGCGCTACTTTAGCTTAATAGGGAAACGTGTGATACACTGCAGCCCCCGCTACTGTAGACGAGGACTTCTTATTCGTAAGGCTTACCTTAACCACTGTACTTTTTGTATGGGAAGGTGAATAAGAGGGATGATACGTCAGCCAGGAGACCTACCTAAAATGAGAATTACCCTTTCGGTGGGAAAGGAGGTAATATGTATTTTGTGCTTTTTTTGTTATGCACAAATATACATAAGCTCTCCTTCGGGGGAGCTTTTTTTATTGCCTTCCTTCTTGCGATTTAAAACTCAACAAAGAAGGAGACTGATTATGTCAAAAAAAGCTTTACTTGTTGTGAGCTTCGGCACGAGCTATGAAGACACACGAAAAAAAACAATCGAACCTTGCGAAAATCTACTCCATAAAACCTTTAAAGATTATGATTTCTTTAGGGCCTACACCTCACAAATGATTATTCGCAAGCTTGCTTCTAGGGACGGTTTATATATTGATAATGCTTCCCAGGCCCTACAGAAAATCTATGAAGCTGGTTATGATGAGGTGCTGATTCAATCTCTACATATTATTTGTGGAGAAGAGTATGACAAACTTAAAAGGCAGATTGAACCTTTTAAGGCGAAGTTTAAAAAACTCCATTTTGGTAGACCTCTTTTAACGACTATTGATGATTACAAAGCCGCTGTTTCTGCTACTTTAAACAGCTTGCCTAAACTTAAAGAACATGAAGGTGTAGTCTTTATGGGGCATGGTACTTACCATGAGTCCTTTTCCGCCTACTGCGCTCTGGAATATATGTTCCATCATTTAGGCGCGCCTATTTATGTAGGCACTGTGGAAGGCTATCCTACACTTGATGAAGTACTTTATAAACTTCAAAAAGACAGTATAACTCAGGTTTACCTCGCACCTTTTATGCTTGTGGCAGGTGACCATGCCATCAACGATATGGCTGGAGACGAAGAAGATTCTTGGAAGATTATCCTATCACAACATGGAATTCAGTCTAAAATCTTGTTACAAGGCCTTGGTGAAGATAAAGAAATTCAAAAACTCTTTGTAAATCATGCCTTAGACTGCGTCAATTCATTTTAAAATTTATCATAAAAGGGAGATGTAATCATGAAAAGAAAGTTACCAATTTTTGGAGTATTTTGCTTTGTAGCAGGATTAGTCACTATGAATACACAGGCTATGCATATTATGGAAGGTTTCCTTCCTGTAGGCTGGAGTATTGGCTGGGGAATTTTATGCCTACCATTTTTCATAGCAGGTATTATTTCTATGAAAAAAACACTTCAAGAAGACTCTAAAACTAAACTCGTGCTTGCTATGGCTGGTGCCTTTGCCTTTGTACTGTCAGCACTAAAAGTTCCTTCTGTAACAGGAAGCTGTTCCCACGCTACAGGTGTAGGCCTCGGTGCTATTCTGTTTGGACCTACTGTAATGGTAGTTATTGGTGGTATTGTCTTATTGTTTCAAGCGCTACTTTTGGCCCATGGTGGTATTACTACATTAGGCGCTAATGTATTTTCTATGGCAATCGTAGGCCCTTTTGCAGCTTATTTTATCTATAAATTACTTCGTAAAACTAAAATGCCTGAGTGGTTTGCTATCTTTTTAGCTGCTATGTTAGGAGATCTTCTTACATATGTTATGACATCTATTCAGCTCGCCCTCGCCTTTCCAGCCCAAACTGGCGGCTTTATGGAATCACTTCTTAAGTTCCTCGGAATTTTTGCTATGACTCAAATACCACTAGCTATCAGCGAAGGCCTTTTAACTGTTGTTGTAATTAATGCTCTAAAAAAATATAGCCAAGAAGGTCTTATCAGTTTAGGCAGACTTTCAAAGGAGGATTAATGATGTCTGAGAAAAAAATGAATATCTTACTTATTGTACTTGTTGTAATTATTAGCTTTTCTCCTTTATTTCTTGTAAAAAACGCGGAGTTTGGCGGAGCCGATGGTGAGGCTGAAACAGCTATCACGCAAATCGCTACAGACTATGAACCTTGGTTCGAACCACTTATCGAACCTGCTAGCGGTGAAATTGAAAGCTTACTCTTTGCCCTTCAGGCAGCCTTTGGTGCAAGTATCCTAGCTTACGGATTTGGTTATCTTAAAGGGCACAGCAAAGCCAAAGAAGATTAAGCGATGAAAGATATTGATAAATATGCCTATATGTCCACCTTAAGGCCTCTTGATCCTACTCAGAAAGTTCTTCTCACTTTTCTACTCCTTATAACCTGCCTTTGTTCAAGCTCTATTATAATGTTTTGCTTTGTCATTGCCTTAATGAGTTGGATTACCATTTATAAGGGGCATATCGTCATGAGTTTATACCTTAAACTTATGACGATCCCCCTTACCTTTTTACTACTAAGTATCCTTACTTTATTATTTGAGTTTTCCAGTGATGCCTCTGTTTACTTAGTATCACTTCCTATAGGCAACTTTTATGTGGGCATTACAAGTTCTGGCTTACAAACAGTGTTCATACTGTTTTTTAAGGTATTTGCAAGTGTAAGCTGCCTATACTTTTTATGCTTATCTACTCCTATGACAGATATTCTAAGGGTATTTGAAAAAGTTAAATGTCCAACCTTTCTTATTGAAATGATGAGCCTAATTTATCGCTTTATCTTTGTTCTTATTGATACAGCTTTTACAATGCACACTGCGCAGGCTTCAAGACTTGGTTATAAAAGCTTTCGATTGGGTATTAAGTCACTTGGCATGCTTCTAAGCACTATTCTTATCCGCACGCTTAAGATAAATAATCACCTCTATACTGCTCTTGAATGCCGAGGGTATACAGGCTCTTTAAAAGTCCTTAATGAAGATGCTTATAAAAAGATTAACTATCTTTATTTTGTTATACTTGAAGCCATCCTCCTAGGACTTATTGCATTTGAAAATTTCTTACTTGGGAGGTAGCACTATGTCAGCAAACATTATTATGGAGACTAAACAACTTTGCTTCAACTATCCTGATGGTACCCCTGCTTTAAAGGACCTATCTATACAAATACAAAAAGGAAAAACAACTGGTATCCTTGGTGGAAATGGCGCAGGCAAATCTACCTTATTCCTTAATCTAAACGGCATCTTAAAGCCTACTTCGGGTCAAGTTTATCATAAAAATTTACCTATTTCCTACTCCTCTAAGTCTCTTAACCAGCTTAGACAGTCTGTAGGTATCGTATTCCAAGATCCTGACACCCAACTTTTCTCAGCCAGTGTGTACCAAGATGTCTCCTTCGGGGTAGTCAACCTAGGTATTCCTGAAAGCGAGGCACATCTTAGAACAGAAAATGCTCTAAAACGCACAGGTACCTATGAGCTCCGTCAAAAGCCCACCCATAGCTTAAGCTACGGTCAGAAAAAGCGCGTTGCCCTAGCAGGCATTATTGCTATGGAACCTGAAGTCCTCATTTTAGATGAACCTACAGCTGGGCTTGACCCTCAAGGCGTTAGTGAAATCATGCAACTTATTCGTGAGCTTCAACAAGATTTAGGGATTGCAATCCTTATCGCTACCCATGATATGGATCTTGTACCTATGTACTGTGATTATATTTATTTACTTAATCAAGGTGAGATAGTAGGATGTGGCTCTCCTGATGAAATTTTTAACAAGCCTTCTCTACTTCGCCAAATCCATTTAAGGCTACCTCGTATCGGACACCTTATGGAACTCCTTAAGACTAAGGATGGCTTTCCTATCGAAGGCTTACCCGTCTCCATCTCCCACGCCCGTAAGGAACTTAGTCGTATATTTCACTTAAAATAAAAGCGTACTGCATTTGTATTAGCAGTACGCTTTTATTTTTGCTCTTTTCATTTTATCTTAAAGAATCTTCTATTGCAGCATATAAAGAAAGAGATATACCAAGCCAGTTCAATGAACTCGTTTTGGTATATCTCTTTTTAATTTTTCCTATTTACCTTATCTCTCTTACAAACTTCTCCATTTGTTTCAATTCTTTCGTCTGACGCTCTATCATTTTAGTGGCAATTTCCTGTACAGTAATATTAGAACTATACTGCACAAACTGCTCAGCTAGTTTGTTGGTTGCCTTATGACTTGCTATCATCTGAAGCAGATAAGCTTTATCTACATTTTCTGTGCAATCTGCTTGTTCCATTTCCTTAAGCATTTCACTTATAATACCTTCATATTGAGCTAGATACTGCGCTTCTTTCTCCTTATCGACTAGCTTTTCTTTTTTAAGTTGTTTAATAAGGAGCTCCATCTGATCTTTTCGTTTATAATGTGTACGTTTAATACCTCTAGCAAACTGCCAAATAACGGGATTATCTCCATTAGTTAACTCATTTTCTACCATGGCCAAGGTCCCTTTGTGGTGACTACTTAGCTCATAGAGAAAATCTATGGTGACATCTCCTGTTTTAGGAGCTTTTTTTAGCTCCTTATGCATGGTCTTTAGTATTTTTCCATATGTTTTTGTATAAGCTTCATAATTTTCTTTAGGTCGGTCTTTAGCATAACTTACTGTACTAACGACCATCAAACTAAGTAAGATGATTGCGATTTTTTTCATAGGTATGTTCATTATAGTTTGCTCCTTATAACTAATATACCTGTTTATTATTCGCTAGATGTCGTATTGTATACCTGTAATTGTTTCTGTTTCATTATCAAAAAGTGTTAAAGCTAATTTTTTAAGGACAGAACAAGGTGCGTTCTTCAATTTAATATTAAAATGATTATTTTCTTTTTTAATTTCAACTTCTGTTACATGCCCCTCTAAATGTACCTGTCTATCCATCCCATTATCTTCATAGTAAGTATGATGACATACTTCTTTGCAGTAAGCAATTCCTGTTAGGCTCGTCATATCTAAATCTTTTGTACTATCTGCTGCCGCTCCTAATAAAAGCATACGCCCTGGTCTTACAAAGAGAATGAGATGGTCCATATCACATGCTACATAGTGGTGCCCTTTAGCCATCTTAGTTAGTGTATAAGTTTTCTCGTCCTCAAACGTAACAAGCAACATATCTTCTGGTAAATACACATAACGACCAGTCTTATTCTGCTCATATACAGGTGCAATCATAAGGCTTTCTCCTACTAAAAGCTGGTCTTCCACTTCTCTTACATACTCATCTTCATATTCAAAGGCAAGCGGTTTAAAGTACATGCCACCTTCTAACGCAGCTTTCATATACTCGCTATATAAGTGTGGAATTAGTGCATAACGTAATTTAATCCATTTTTTAAGCCTTTCTGTATGCTCAAAAGCATAAGGCTCCTGTTGTCTTGTCCATGCCGCTGTATGATTACGTAAAAGTGGCATAAAGATACCAAACTGAATCCATCTTGTTAGAAGGTCTTCTGTTGTATTATCACTAAATCCACCTACATCTGCACCACTATATAGGAACCCACACATATTAAGAGAAGGCATCATCTTAATATTAAGCAGTAAATGGCTCCACCATGAACGGTTATCCCCAGTCCATATCCCTCCATAACGATGCATACCTACATAAGATGCTCTAGAAAAGAGTAGTACCCTTTCTGAAGGTCTTAGCTTTTCAAAAGCTTCCCCTGCTGCTCTCGTCATATTGTACCCATATAAGTTATGAACATCATAGTGTCTGACGCATTTGCCATCCATGTTGTGATGCATTTCTTTAAAGTATTCCTCTTTATTCATGATTTGACTAAAGCTATCTTTAATACCGAAGAATGTGCCAAGATCAATATTCTTATCCTTACTTTCCTCTACCTTATGCATAGCCTGTGCCATAGCTCTTGGTGTATAGAAAATAGCTGGTTCATTCATATCATTCCAAAAGCCATCAATCCCTTTATCCATAAGGTATGCATAATGCTGACCAAACCATTCTCTTGCCTTACTATTTAAAAAGTCAGGAAAATGTACCTTACCAGGCCATACTGCGCCTTCAAAGATATCCCCCTTTTCATCCCTTACAAAGAAGTCCCCTGCTACCCCTTCTTCATAAATATTGTAATCTTCTTCTACCTTTACCCCGGCATCAATAATAGGAATGAGTCTAATGCCATCCTCTTTAAGCTCTGCTACAAGCTCTTTAAAATCTGGGAACTTCTCACGATCTATAGTAAAATCCTTAAGTCTCTCCATGTAATCAATATCTAAATAAATGCTATCTAACGGAATACCATTATCTCTAAAGCCTTTTGCTACAGCCCTTACTTCCTCATTCGTTTTATAACTCCATCTACTTTGCTGATAACCAAATGCCCATCTAGGCGGTATGTAACTTGCTCCTGTAAGCTGTCTAAAAGTCTTCACTATATCAAGAAGGGTATCTCCTTCTAAAATATATAGATCTAAATCCATGGTTTCTGGTGTAATCACTAATTCACCTAACTGACTGTACCCTATATCAAAAGTTAACCTACCAGGGTAATCTATAAAGAGTCCAAAAGGCTTCTCTTCTGCTATGATGATAAAGTTATGTGCAGCATATAAAGACCTTTTAGTCTCTGTATGCATATCATCATCAGAGCAAAAACTTTCATAAGTCCATCCTCTTTTATTAATACCCCTTACGCTTTCTCCCAAACCATATACAGGTATGTCCTTTTGCAGTTTATATTTAAAACTTTTGCCTTCTAAAGCTAAATATGATAGATTCTCTCCTACTTTTATATTACCTAATACAACTGCATCTGTTTCAATAGGCTGCCCATAAGTATACTTGATTACTTTTTCATCTAATTCCATATGCTTCATCCTCTCTACTCTATATTTTTAATGCACTTAGTATAACATAGTAAGAATGTTATAAAAACACTATAATTAACAGAATAAAAACCAAACTTACTTTCCTTTAGCTTGGCTTTACTCACTTTATCTCTTATTTACTTAAAACTAATTTATTTACAAGCCCTATGGAGTTAGTGGCATAGATTCTAAAATTAAAATAACGCTCTAAAGTAGTCATCTTTTCAGATAGAGCTGTTTGTGTATTAAGTAATTCCATTAAAAATTATAAAAAAATTGAAGAATTTCTAGTACATAGGACTATATAGTATATGTAAAATGCAAACACATCCTAGGTAGTAGATGCATCTTACACATTGTAAGCAAGATAGTTCTAATGCTAGTCCCCCCTTCTAGCTCTAGCTACTACTGCTTACACCATACCATAGGCATGAATTGTGGCAGCAAGCTTATGGTTGAACCTACGCTAAGTAACTACACTAAGTATCTGGCAGTAGATTAAGGAGCTATCAGCCTATCTTGCAGCAACCTCATACGTTCTACGTGCTACCTCCTAACTCACCTTTATATATGCATAGGCATCCCTATAAACGGTAGTTACCGACAATACCCACCTACGACCCATGACTAGCCTATAGAAAAGCCCTCCACTTCCTGGTCTTAAGCCTCTCTACTTAATCCGTTACAGGCTAACTCGTGCCACACAAAAAAGCCAAGTTAAATGCAGCCTATTTTAAGGGGGAGGCTGTATTTAGCTTGGCTTTTATTATTTTATTGTTATATTTAGTTCTTTAGATTAGACACTAATATTATTATTATCACCTAACCTTTACTATTTAATTATACATAATATTAAGCTTTGTTTAATTCCTTTAAACTTTAAACTTGATTGCACAAAAGCCTTGATACATTCAATATTAAGGTTTATCTAAAGTTAGCACAGATCAGCTAAGGACATGGGTGCCATTTCAATACATCTAATGTTAAGGTTTATCACGATGGACCAGACGATAAGTCTGGGCTCAATCCTAATTTCAATACATCTAATGTTAAGGTTTATCTAAACGCCTGCTCCATATTTTGTAATCAGATTTTCTATTTCAATACATCTAATGTTAAGGTTTATCCTTGGTGCTTGATACGCTCCTAGCGATGCTATATAAATTTCAATACATCTAATGTTAAGGTTTATCTACGGCTACTTGGACAAAAGGCAGTAACCTAATCATATTTCAATACATCTAATGTTAAGGTTTATCAAGTGTCCGAGGTGGCATTGACACAGCCTCAGTTATTTCAATACATCTAATGTTAAGGTTTATCCTTTGTAAATCTCTAGCTTTAAATATTCACCATTTAACAAGAATCATTGATTAGTATAGCTCTTAGCTTTTCTCCCCCAATCTATCATGATCTATTACCTTATTTCACTAACTACCACTATTCTCTTATTTTATCTAGTTTCGCAGAAATATCTTAAAAATAAGGATGGGGGATATTTAGTTGTCTATTATTCTATTTTAGAACATTTATAAACAATTTACACTCTATTTTTCACCTTATTTCAATATTATTTATAAAATCAAATTTTCTCCATTAATAGGTTCAGTTCCTAATACTTCTTCTTCAAATATCTCTGCGTTGATAGTCTTCACAATACAAATGAAGTCTTCATGTTTATCTATAATCTTTTTAAGGTCATTTCTAAGTTTAATTATATTGGCCGGAGTAATCTCTCCTCTAAAAACTGATTTTTGATAATGTGCAAGATATTTTTTGCATATTTTAAATACCTTTTGGACACGCTTCTCATTTACATCATAGAATAAAATCACATAGTTAAAGTTTTTTCCCACCTATTGTTTCTCTCCTATATTAAAAGGTATAAAAGGTTTATCCTCTAAAATTTCTTTAATAAGTTTATAGCAATCTAGCTTAATAGCTTGTCTATAAGAAACTTTATGATGTAATTTTGCATGTTCGAAGGTACTTTCTAATCTTTCCTCTAATGCTTCAATAAAAATATTTCTTCCTACCTCATTAAGTAAACAATAGTTAAGATTCTTTTCAAAGTGTTTATCTACCTTAAGCCGTTTACGATTGACAAGATCAAAAATGGTTTTAAATGTAATAATAGGTTTAAATACTTCACTGATATCTAAACTTAATGAAAATCTTCTTTCTGCTGGAGTATGCAAAAAACTAATACGTTGATCTAGGTGTGTATGATAAATTATTGTAGTAGTTTTAGCATAAAGTAAGCTATTCCCAAATGATATTAAAGCATTTATCGGATTATCTGGTGGTCTTTTAACACGTTTATTAAGCACAAATTCTTCTGGTAAAAAGATTGAAAAGGTGTTATAAAATCTATACCATAAATCTCCTTCTACCTGCATAAGCTCAGGTATATCCTTACATTTTTGAACCTGTCCATGTAGCTCATGTCTAATATAATGCATAACCTCCCCAACCTGGGATTTCCCATGTTTTTGATAGTGCTCTAATGTATAATAAATATTTTCTCCTATGCCTATGACAATGCTCCTTGCTATCTTAAGTCTCTTTTGCTCAAAAGCATGTACTTGTTCAATTAATAATTTACCACTCATGTACTGCTCCCTAGGATAAAAAGTTCCGCTATATCCCTCATAATAATTAAAAAAGTGAACAACTACATTTTCTTTTCCCAAAAAATCAAGTAACTTACTATTTAAACTCACTTCTCCGAAGCAATAAATTTCTTTTGTATTCTCTATAGGAATATAGATGTTCTTACCATCTTTTCTAAAACAGATAGAATTATCCTTTCGGCTTAAAGCCCCCATAGAAGTAATGTATTTTGTGCTTCCCATATGTATCCCCCTCTCTCTTTATATATAACAATACTCATAATAAGCACATTTCTTACACGTAGATGCTTTTTGTTTTTTATCAGGTAATTTGCCCATAAGCAATCTTTCTATATTGGCCTCTATCTCCTTTAATATCACCTCATTCTCCTCATTAAGTTCTACATAAATGACTTTATTTTCTTCTTTCTTCTTCTCAATAAACTCTATTTTTCCCTTACGTTTAATTCCCTTACTTCTAAGCACCTTGAGATAGTAAAGTACTTGCCATATAACTGCATCAGTATCTGCATCAGATTTTTTAATTTCTACCAAATAATCTGATGTCATCTTATCTATTTTAATATTTTCTATCGCAAGTTCTGTATGCTTACTTTCTTCCGCCTTCACTTCGTGAAGTGCTTTCCCAATCTTAACATCCTCACTATTATCTTCTAAATTTACTCTATTACCATGAAGCCAGCATTGTCTTTTGCAATGAATATAATAATTAACAAGTGTGCCATTCACCATAATTTTTCCCCCTTACAATAGTTCATAGCTGCTTTCACTTAATTTTTCCCTATCAAATTTACCATTTGTAAAATACTTCTCGCCATCTTCAATGTAATATAAATCTCCTATGCGTTCATTGTAAGATTGACCTCTATTATTCACCTTCCAAATGAAACAAGTCATAACTTCGCTTAAATTAGAAAGTTCTACTTTTCTTTGTGCATAAGGTAAGGACTTATCTTTTATTAAGTTAACATATTGCTCCCAAATTTCTGCACCATTAATTACTACGCATTTTCCATCTTTCTCAATAGTTACTTCTCTAGCCAAAAAGATAGAGATAGGGCATATATCTTCCCCTATAAGCGTCATCCTCTTTGCAATTTTATTACTATCTAACTCTCCTACTTGTTCTTTAAGAAATACCTTTAGATTATTACTATTCTGACTTAACCCATATGCTTTAACTTCCTGTATAATAGCTTCATAGTAAGGCCTAAAATTTTTATTCTCTAAAATCAATCTACTTGCCTGCTCCAATACAGTAAATCTTTTTTGCTTACGATAATCTCCTTTATAAATAGTAGCTGCTTCATCTAAATTAAAGAAATAGGCCTTACACTCACTTCTTAGACAAGATCTATTAATCCGTCCAAGAAACTGCTCTTCCGCATCTAATAGAGAAATATCTTTGAATCCAATATCCATATCAATATCTACTCCTGCTTCAATAACTTGAGTAGCAATTAACAGAACATTTTTCTTCTGTTTGACTACCTCAATACACTTTTCTCTCTCCCACTTGAAATCATCTCCTGTAATGAGCATGATTTCTTTATGAATAAGCCCTTCCTCTTGTAACTCCATCATTTTATGATAATAATTTGCAGCACTTTTCTTTTTAATAAATTCTACTAAGATTTTACTTTCTACTTTATCATAATCTAAGATTTTTTCTGTCATCTCTTCTAGAACATCCTCTGCATCTAGCAAACTAAAGTCTAACTTTACTCTGTTTTTAAACAGCGGATGTCCAAAATAGCGTTCCCTATTCTGAATGAGTGGCATAATATCTACCGCTCCAATAAGGTTACCTAAATGTGGTAGTGTAGCAGACATGATGATAATACGTAAGTTAAGTAATTTAGCATAACTTCTAAAAAATCCTATTATCTCTGTCCATAGTGTATTTTTATATGCTTGTACCTCATCAATAATGATTACACTATTGCTTAATTGATAGAGTCCTCCTGCCTGATCTCTTGAAGATTCAAATAGTAAATTGAAAAGTTGAATATGACTTGTGATCACTACAGGATAGTGGAAAAATTGCCTATCCAAAAGCATCTGACTATAGTCTATTTCATCCTCCTCTTCTCCTTTTTTATTTTTAATAGGTGTAATAGAATTTACCACTGTAATCTCTTTACTAACTTGCACATTCTCCCCAAATGTTTTTGTGAGGGACTTATAAGTTTGCTCTGCCAAAGTATTAAATGGAAAAATATAAAAGACTTTACTGAGTGCCACATCTTTATTTAATAGTTCTAGAACAATATGAATAGATGTGTTGGTTTTACCACTACCTGTAGGTGCTTCTAGATAATAAATAGGTGCATCTGGTTCCTTTTTGAAATTATGTTCTGCTTCAAGAAACAGCTCACTTCGCAGGGCATTGATAGGGGTAAACTGATCTAAATCCTTATTAGGACATTCTCTTTGATAGGATTGAATACTCTTATAAACTGATGTATTTTCGTATGTATTAAACCATAAGTCTTTATTTACTAACAGTCCAAAATCACTTATTGGCATATCTGTCATATACTCAGATGTAGCATAAAAGTCACAAGCTACTAATACTGAATAAAGCCATCTCGTATATATATAAGCATCTGCACTACCCCAATCTTCTTTTTGAGTAACCTGAAAAGTAATATCAAAAAACTTTTGTATTCTCTTCTCTGTTAATTTAGGCTTACGAATCAGCTGCTTCGTTAAATAATCATCTTCTTCTATTTTAGCTAAAAGCCCTACAAGCGCCTCTTCAAATACTTTTAGTGAGGAGAAATCACTATGGTGTCTTGAAATAACATAAGCATTTAAAATAAGCAACGGAATAACTTTTTTAAGCTCTGCATTAGAATACTTTTGCTGCTTAAACTTTTCGAAATAATAATCTATATAGATGTACGCCGATAAAAGAGCATGATCTTTATACTCCCTACTTTCCTTAATGAAGTACTTACTCTCCATTTTCGCACATTGAAAGTTAAGGTTGATCTTTCCTATATCATGTAAATAAAGGGCCCCCTCTAAAAGTTCTTCAAATAGAGGGCTATTACCTAATACATCCTGAAACCTTTGATTCACAATATCCAGATGCTTTTCTTTATATAATATTTTATAATACTCTATTACTTTATCTAAGTGCTCTTTAAGTGTCTCTTTAGTCTTTTCCTCATGTGTATGTGCAAATAAATAAGCACTGCCTTCGACTATCTCCCCTAACTTAACCACATAATCCCTCCTTTTCTTTATACTAATTAGAGGCATGTAAGCCCCTATCCATCTTACATGCCTCTATCTCTAGTCTTTAAATAAAAGAAATGACTTTTTCGTTTGCTTGGTAAAAACAACCTTCTTTAAATGGTGTAACTTTTTTATTAGTTAAAACGAAGCTTTCTATTACATATTGATTATGTTCTTGCTCTAAAGCTATAGGAAGCTTCTCCTCATATTTATAGTAATCTTCTCCATCTTCATCATCATAGAAATCATTCTCATCTTCTATCTCATTAAATAAGACGCTACTTTTTATAAAAAGACTTTCTATCTTCCCATAATTCATCGTGTGCTTCAGCTCTATTTCTTCTACCTCTTTAATAGTTGCAAAGTGGTCATTCTTACCTAGATATGGGATATAAACACATCTTTGATTCATTAAATATTCTTTTAATAAATTATAATAAGTATGTCCATCCCCTAATAGATAAATCTCCCACATAGGGTTTTCCAACCACTGTTCCTTCACTATGAGATTGCCTCCTGCTTCCTTAGAAGCATAACCTACAGAGTTATTAAATACTTGCACCTTTTTACTGCATAAACCTGGTAAGTCTCCTGATTTTGCAATAGGTACAATAGCCACTTTCAAGTCCTTTAACAATGCATAATACTCTGGGTACATGCCTTTTTGGTTTCCATAACCTTTTAATCCAATAATCGAACCTAATACGCCTAATAAAGCTACTTTATGTATTTGAGAATAAGTAAAATAAAGAAATGTATTTACATCGGGCTTTTTAAAAAAAGCATTTTGTCCTGTTAATGTAAATTTCAGGGCTCTCATAGGCTCACTTCTTCTTTAGTAAAAATATTATAGTAAGCAGCTCCTTGAATAGGGGATTCGATAACCATTTTAAGTGGGTTATAGTAGATTTCGATTGTCTTAATACGTGATTTTAAGCTTTCAATCAAGGTTTGAATACCTAGATTGATGCAGTCTTTGCCTTCTTTTTTACTGAAGGTAATGTACTGAGCAAGTTCTGGAAGGTATAAGTCTTCTTCTGTTTCTATAAAAAGAGCAAACTCATTTTCACATCCTAATTTTGAGTTTGTATTAAATGCTGTTGCTGCTGTTAATGCAGCTTGCTTAAACTTATCATAATCCTCTTCTGTATAGCCTTCTGTTACACCCATTGAAACATATTCATCATAGGCCTTAGGATTGATGACAAACGGATAAAAATAATGTGCTTCATCGCTTACTATTTTTGTTCCTAAAGTACTCTGGTCTGCATCATCCTTTGTCCCATCTCTAAAAGGAGAGAGAATTTGTTGTTCTTCCGCTCTACTTGCTTCATATTTATTAAAGCCTTGTCCAATTTGTACCGCACCAATAATAGAAAAATTCGTTCCCTCTTCTGCAAAAGTTGCTCCAAAATTTTTAATATCAATTGCACTAAAAAGATTAGTAAGCACTTTACGAGCATCTTTTTCATCTTTTAAATTTTTCACTTCAAAAAGCTGTTCATAGCGTTCCTTTAAAGAGCGAGGTACAACTTTTATTCCTTCTTTTTTTACTTCTTCTGTCTTAAGTGTTTTAATATAAACAACCTTTTCCCCTTGTTGCTGCCACATCTTCTTCATCGGAAACTTAAAAGCTTTGTCACTTCCAAAAATGTCACCTGAAGAAGTAGATTTTGGATAGCCTGTAAAGTCAGCATTCCAATTTGCCATAATAGATTTAATCCCTAAAACCCCATATACTCTTTTATTCATTCTCTTTTTCCCCTCTCTTATACAATAAATTATCTTGAAGATAACCATAAAGTAAGGCATCTTCATCCAGTTTACCTTCTGGTATATACCCTTCTACCATAGCATACAAACACCTAAATCTTTTTCCACCTTGAGTAATATCATAATTGTATTTTACAAATAATCTTCTTAAAATGCTTTTAATTTGAATGTCATCTTTAGCATTCAACAAAGGATTAACAAGTGCATGTGTCTTTTTAGATGCCTTATTCAATGAAAGCAAGTAATATGCAACTTGTCCTACTGCACAAAAGTACTCTGCATCACTCTCAAGTACGGCTTCTTCTCCTTTGAGTTTCTCCTCCAGCCTATCTAAAATAGGTTTCATCTTATCTGACATTGTATCTTCCCCCTTATACAAATAATCTATTATTGCATCTCTGAGCATCCATTGCTCTTTCGCCCTTATCATTTGGTTTTCCTTGATGCTATTTTTAATAAGCTCTCTTGATATTTTAGGGAATAGAGATTTGATAGCCAGTGTATTCCCCTTATAGAACCATTCAAAAAAAGCCTCTCTACTCATTAAAATAGACCTTCTGATAACTTCACTTTTAAGTTTATCTGATGGTTCACCAAAGTAAACCATAAAATTATTGAAGAACCTAGAATGCACCATTTGCATGACTATCTTTAATTCCTTAATTTCACCATATTCAATCCCTTTTTCAATTTTACTATAGTCAATAGAAATACTGCGACTAACTTTAAAACCTTCTAACTCTGTACGATACTGTAAAATACTCTCTGCATCCTGAATTTCAACTTCTTTTCCTTTAGCAATCCTTAAATAATAGCCTGTAAAAGTTTGTCTTTTACTATTTCTAAAGGTCATCAATTCGTTACTTAAGTAACCTTTAATCCCCTCTTCTTCACTAAAGTAAAGGTTAACATGCCCAATACATACTTCATTCATCAAATAATCAAAGAATTTTTTTTGAAGCATAACCTCTTCTGTTGAAACTAAATAGGGTACTTCATTTTTTCTTGTTTTATGTTTAAGATACGGTTTTTTAGCATTAAGTCCTAAATTATTACTTGGGATACCATAGATACTTTCATCTAAAATCACATTATATTCTGCTGCATTAAAGACATTAGGAAAGAAATATCTTTCTCCTTCTCGTTTGAACTCTTCCTCATCAGATTCAAAGAAAATCTTAAGGTACCTTTTATCCATTACAATATTATGAGTTTTATCTAAGTCAAAAATATGAGTATGAATCCACTGCTCATTTTGCTTAAGTTGCTCTTGATTAATTAGCCCACACTTCTCTAATGTCGTTTCATAGAGCAATTTACTCTGACTAGGCTTTTTATACTTCTCCTCTAAATGACCTAGAGTATAATAATAATCTTGAATAATCGCCTTAGTTAATTTGCCATTTATTAAACTCTCTTTTTTTACAAAAAAGCTCAAGTAGTTATTACTATGTATTACTTTCTTAATATCCATAGACTTGTTCATATTTATAAGTTTAGAATAATAGTCCATTAAGCAAAACGTATTGTAACCTTCTACTGTACGGTCAGGTTCCCCTTTAGTCTTTACAACTTCTAAAACTTGCTTAATTTCTCCCATTTTATCAACTAAAATATAAGTACCTTCACCCAGTACATAGCTATCTAATATATAGGCATCTCCAAACTTCTTATATTGCTTTTCGAAAATCTCTAAGCAATCTTTAATCACTTATTTACACCCCCTTAAAGGTATCTAAAGTTCGTAAATCCAAATCCTCTCGCTGACATTTCTCCTAAACCTGAGCCTACAGCAATCCATGCTAAATCTTGGGCAAGTTTATTATCAGCTACTTTAATACTTACTTTATCCCCTAGAAGTTGAACATTCTTATAAGTTGTGCCTATAGGCTTCTTATTAGTTATTTTTATATAATTAAACCACTCAAAATTTTCATCAATCTTTGTATCATGTAATAAATTGTATTTTTTAATTAATCCTACTTTAAGCCTGTCCTCAAATGTTATTACTGAATGATGTCCGCGCCAATAAGCTTCATCCCTAAATTTAATAATGATTGGCGTTAACGAAAAGATTTCATCTAAATGCTTTTGTTTAATAATTCTTTTTTCTACCGTTAAAGCTTTTAATGTAACTGTGTATTGCTTGTCCAAATTCTTCTCAAAAGCTTTTTCAACTTGATGATCTAAAGTTCGGATTATAATAGAATAAATCCCACCTGCTTCATATATACCTCCAGTAGCTAATGGATAAAAAGAGCTAAAATTATAAAACTTCATTTGATTAATATGATGTAACGCATCATATCCCTCGGTAACTAAACAACTATCTAGTAATTTACTGATATTTTCTAGCGCATCTTTAACTTTTATGTCTTTTAATAGATAAACCTTTAGCCTAAACTCTGCAATTGTTATCATTGTCATCCTCCTTTCATATACATATGTAATAAAAAGTTATTTATAAACTATATCCTTATTCTAATCTTAAATTTATAAATTGTAAATATTTTTATAATAATTAGATATCTCTTCTTGAGAGAAGATAAGAAGAGCCTAGCATCTTATCAAGATACTAGGCTCTTCTTACATCAAATGTTAAGGTTTATAGACTTTTTATAACATCTGTATAATTTCAATACATCCTATGTTACTTTTTATTTTCTCTATTATATCAGTTTCTCGTTCAAAATACACCTACAAAAATTTAACTTTTGCATCTATTAGGCACTTTTATTATTAAAATAACGCTTTAACTGCAATGATTACTAAAATAAGACCGCCTAGTATCTCTGCCTTTCCACCTAGTAAACTACTTACCTTTTTACCTGCCAAAATAGCTATAAGACAGCATATGGCTGTTGTTAGCATAATAATGCTTACTGCCGGAATGATGCTCACCTGCATAGCACTAAAGCCTATACCAACTGCAAAGGCATCAATACTCGTTGCTATAGCTTGAATAAATAACGTTTTATAAGTAAGCACTTTCCCTTCTGATTCTACATCTTTTTCTGTTTCTGCCTCTTCCTCATCTTTATGCCCTAGGTTATCCTTAAGCATTTTCCCTCCGATAAAACCTAAAATCACAAAGACTAAGATATTCGCATACTTACTAATCACATCTGCAAATAGTCCCCCTGCAAAGTAACCGATAAGTGGCATAAGCCCCTGGAATACACCAAAGAGAATTGGCATTGCTAGTGTTTTTGCTTTAGTGGTGTTCTTATAGGCCATACCATTCGCCATGGATACTGCTACCGCATCCATACTAAGACCAAGTCCGATTAAAATAATTTCGATAAATCCCATTCTTTCCTCTCCTTTTTACCACAGATTTATGCTTATTTTAGACAAAAAATAAAAGACCCATGTATGGCAAATAAACCATACATGAGTCTTGTTCTTTAAGACAAGCCAGATTACTACGTAATCATTATGTTGACTTGCCACTTATATTAATAAGCAAACTACTCCCTCATGAAGTAACTATTTTCATTATAAACAATTAAACTTTTAAAGTCAATTAACCTGCCTAGCTTAGAAAGACACTTACGAGAATAAGTGCTATACCTGCAATACCCATAATCACTGCAAAGTTAGATCCTTCCTCAAAGCGTTCTAAGTTCTCTTTAGCATATTCATAGCCTCTGGTACTACCAGAACTTCTAGCATGGAGATAACGCATATCTGTCCTACCTGAAATATTACCTCCCAGACTTAACAAGCCAATACACATGACAATAAGCCCTGCCCCTAAAAGTACTGTAGTTACACTAAATGTCATAAAGAAACTGGCGATACCAATAACACTACCTATTATTAATGCAAGTAATAATCCTTTTAATAAAACCCCTAACAAGGCTTTAATCATCTGCTTCATACACTCCCCCTATGAAAACATCTTTTTAATCTCCTCATACTTTTCACTTGTAATGAGTGCATCTTTATCGATATCTTTAAACTTCACAATATAAGTCCATCTGCCGTAAGGCAGAATTTTTGTAATCTGTGATAGGTTAATAATATAAGATTTATGACTTCTGATAAATTGATCCTTATCTAGCTTTTCTTCTATATCAGATAAGCTAGCCGAAGTAGTAAAACTGTCTTTTTGAGTATAGATAACTGTACTATTGTCTTCTCTCTGAATGAGTATGATATCATTGATCGTAACAAAGCTCATACTCTCTTTACTCTTTACAAGAAGCTTTTCAAGTCCTTTTTCATATCTGACGATCTTATCCATAGTCGGTTTTTCATCTGGCTTTTGAAGGTCTTTGATACGCTCTAATGTATGATTGACACGTTCTACATTGAAAGGTTTAATAAGGTAATCAAAAGCATATACTAAAAAGGCTTCTGGCATATACTCACTATGAGCTGTAGCAAAAATAAGTTTTGCCTTAGGATTGATGTCGGCCATGATGCTGGCACAGCTTAACCCATCACCTTCTCTAAGCTGAACATCTAAGAAGACCACATCGGGTTTAAGCTTATTAAATAGCTTAATACCTTCTGTACTATTGTCACATTCTCCTACTATACTGAACCCTTCATTTTTTTCTATAATCTTTCTTACCAGTGTTCTTATCCCAACCTCATCTTCTATTAATAAGACTTTTATACTCATTATCTATAGCTTGATCTCCTTCTATTTCTTCTCTTACATACTGGGGTTCCAAGTAGTTCAGATAACACCATAGCTTCCTGCCAATAAGTTCTTTCAACTTCTACTAGCTCCTGTGCAGTGCTTCTAGGGAGCTCTTCATAGGCTGGTCTTGGACACTTCTCTACAGGCCGCGCTTTTTTAGACTCCTCTTCCCCTCCATGATAAATATCATGTGACTCTTGCTTTTTGTGTTTCTTTTTCTTTTTAGTAGATGATTTTTTAGAGAATTTAACAGGCATGTTATTCATACCTGTTAATAGTTTTTGATTCATCTCCATCAATTGTATTTCTCCCCCAGTGACGAGGTTACTCATAGCATTGAAATTAAGATTGTTTTTGGCCATCCTTACCACCTCCTAGTGGCATCTTTCCAGTTCCTGTTGTTGAGATTGTTTGACGCATTTGTGTATCTGCACTAATGTTTTGGAGGTCATAGTAGTCCATAACGCCCATTTTACCTTCTCTTAAAGCATAAGCTAATGCTTTTGGTACTTCAGCTTCTGCTTCTACAACATAAGCACGCATTTCTTGCTCTTTAGCTACAGCCATAGCTCTTCTTTCTTCTGCTTTAGCCTGTGCAATATTTTTATCAGCTTCTGCTTGAAGAGTCTGAAGGTGTGCACCAATATTTCTACCTACATCAATATCAGCAATGTCAATTGAAAGAATTTCAAAGGCTGTTCCTGCATCTAAACCTTTTCCTAGTACCATTTTTGAAATACCATCTGGATTTTCTAATACTTCTTTATGTGATACAGAAGAACCTACTGTTGTTACAATACCTTCACCAATTCTAGCAAGTACTGTCGCTTCACCAGCACCACCTACTAATCTTTCAAGGTTAGCTCTTACTGTTACTCTCGCTTTAACAAGAAGTTCAATACCATCTTTAGCAACTGCTGACACATTTGGTGTTTCAATAACTTTTGGATTAACACTCATTTTTACAGCTTCAAGTACATCACGTCCTGCAAGGTCAATAGCTGCTGCCTTTTCAAAAGGAAGCTCAATACCAGCACGTTCTGCAGCAATCAGTGCATCTACAACTCTATCTACATTACCACCAGCTAAGTAGTGTGCCTCTAACTGGTTAACACTAAGACCAATACCTGCTTTAGTAGATTTAATAAGTGGTAATACGATACGGTTTGGTATAACTCTTCTAAGTCTCATACCAATTAAGTTAAAAATACTTACTTTAACATTAGCTGCCAGTGAAGAAATCCAAAGTCCTACTGGTACAAATACAAAGAAACCTATAATTAATAAAGTTACAATACCGATGATAATAACACTTTTAATAACACTATCCATTTATCTCTCCCCTTTATCTTATTATTTTACTTTTACAACGAGTTTTGAGCCTTCTACTTTACAAATTACAATTTCAGTACCTTTTAGTACATATTGTCCTTCAGATATAATATCAAAGTTCACACCGTCAAAACTTCCTACACCAGAAGGCCTTAGGTCAGTTAGTGCAATACCTTCCTTCCCTAATAAGTACTCTAAGTCTGATGAGCTAATATAACCTTCTGTCTTCTTCTGTTCATCTGTTAGAATAATAGGTTTTACAAGCTTGCCCTTTGCAAGTAACCAGAGCATAATACCCAGCATAAGTCCCAGAACAGCTAAAATACACAGGGTCATAATGACACCTTCTTCTATGGTATCTGCTGTTAAAATGACACTTATACCAAGACAAATAGTACCTGCTACACCTGGTACAGATATACCTGGAGCCGTCAGCTCGATGCCTATTAGAACAAATCCTACAATAAGTAGAATAATACTAAAAAGTGTAAGTCCATCTAATAAACTTATCAGCATCTTATCCTCCTCCTTCATATTTTATACTTCTATCTTATGTCTTTTAAGGCCTGTTGCCTATATGAAAGCTACCATTTATACACTTTTACCTCTAAACTGTCAGTTTTGCCTCTCTATCCTTCGGTAATTTCACACTAAAACACGTTTTACCCTCTCTAGACTCTACTTGAATAATTCCTTTTACTTCTTCTACAATACGCTTTGTAATATACAGTCCCATACCATGCCCTTCTTCCTTCTTTGTAGAGTAGCCTTCTATGAAAATCTTAGGTATAGCCTCTTCTTCTATAACAGGTCCATTATTATAAATGTAAAAAGTATAATACAGTTCATCTTCTGTAATATCAATATACAAATTACGTCCATGGTCTAGCTGTTTGAGCGCAGTCATACCATTATCAATTAAGTTAGAAAGCACCTTACATAACTCCCACCCCTCCATCGGAATGTATTTTAGGTCTGACTTAATCTCTAAATACATATCTATAGCATCTTTTTCCGCCATTTGAAGCTTTGCCTGAAGCAGGGCATTTACTGCCGGCTGAGCTGTTCTAAGTGCTTTGCTGACCTTTAGAATATCCTTATATACAGGTTCCATATACTTTTTAGCTTCCTCATATTCTTCGAGTTCCATAAGTCCATAGATGACCTGAATATGATTCAAGTAGTCATGCCTTTGCTCCCTTAAAGTCGAATTAAAACGCTCTAAATTTTTAATCGTTTCTGATACATCTTCTTTTTCCTTTTTATACAAAATAAAGTAGTAACCAAGTACAGATAAGGTACTATTAAACACTGTCAGTATCCCTGTCGTATAAAGGAGTGCATACATCTCCTTACTCGGTGTATAAGTGATAAAGAAAATAATGATAAGAATTAAAATAATTTGAATGAGATTAATAAGAAAAGAGGCTTGTAAAAGCTTCTTAAGATTCATGTATAGTTCCCCTCTTAACTTTTAGTTTTAAAATTAATTATAGTACACTTCTAAAATTTTGTCTTCCCACATAACAGGCATTAGCCAATCTGTTCTAGGAAATGATAGAGGTTGTCTATCCCTTCTCTTATCTTAATGGAAAATAATCCTTGTCTCTCTTCTTCAAGTTCTAAAAGAAGTTGCTGATAGATTACCCAATCTTCTTGAGTCTGTTCACTTCTAAGAGGTTTATCTAATAAATTCTCTTGCTGCAAAGTGGCCTCAAGGTCACCATCTATAATTTGTTTAAGAAGTACCACATCTGCAGGTTCTTCTACATAATAGCCTTCTTTACGGCTGTTTAAATATACAATCGCATACTGATCCATCTCTTCATCTAAATAAAAATCAGTACTCATCTTCACCTTGTTATCTCTCATACCATCCGTAAGTATATGTAATGATTCTCCTATATGAAATCCCTTAATGACTTGATCCACTTTTACTTCCCATACTGTATCTTTTCTCATATATGTCTTTGATTGGTCACGCCCTACAAAGTACTCTCCTTTATCTACAGTACCGCTCTGGCCCACCAACTCTACAATAGCAATCATGTCTGCCCTATTTACTCTCTCCTGTGGTGTACTATAAATCCAACACGCTTGTAATGTTTGAGTTAGAAGAAGTGCACTGATAATCACCAAACCTATCTGCTTCATTTTATTCCTCCTAATTAAAATTTTCATAATATTCTTATTCGAATTATAACGCAATCTGCTTCTATTATAAATACATATTTAAGTTATTATAAAAGTAATCCCTCTCCTACATAATATTTTGATTATCTCCATATACTACATTCAGTCTTATACAAATCTATTTCTAATCTCAAGTGTCAACCTCCAAGCAAAAAGGGCTCTAGATTTTTTCTAGAACCCTTTTTCTCTTTTAATCATTATGTTTGTAATGTTTTTTAATAGGTTTTGTTACGTTCCAATGACATTTCATTCCTTTAGGGAAAATCACATAGTCTCCAGCTCCAAATGGATAAGCTTCACCATTATAAGTAACAGTTGCTTCACCTTCTAAAATAAGACAAACCTCTTCTTCTTCAAAATCCCATTCAAATTCTGAAACTTCACAGCTCCAAGTCGGGCAGTTTTTCATTTCTTGTTCTTCTTCCAGGCTAGGTTTTCTCACAATAACAACCATTTTTCTACCTCCTTTCTAGCATTCTCTTTTTTATTATGGTTTATTTCCCTCAAATTAACCCTTTTAATTTTTAATTATCTATATATTCATTTATTAGTCTAGAATTTTATATTATAATTTACATAATTTATATATAGGAGGTATTAAAAATGGGGATACAAACAAAGAGTTTAAAAGAAATAAATTTAAGTGACTTCATGCTACCTGCTCCAGTAAATGGCGGATTTAGAATGGAAGGCTACTGGGTATGGTGTGGCAGTGTTGTGAAAGGAGAGGATGACAAATATCATATGTTTGCTTCAAGATGGAGTAAGCATTTACCCATGCATCCAGGTTGGCTCGTAGGTTCAGAAATAGTTCGTGCTGTATCTGATACGCCAGAAGGACCTTATGTATTCCAAGAAGTTGTATTAGATAGACGAGGGCCACAGTATTGGGATGGTAGGTCAACACATAATCCCATGATTATAAAGCATAAAGATAAATACTTACTTTATTATATGGGAACTACTCATCCATTTAGCGAAACTTTTACTAAAGAGCAGCTACAATTAGGTGGAGATGTACATATTTTAACGTGTTCTAACCAAAGAATAGGCCTTGCTATCTCCGATAGTGTCTATGGTCCATGGGAAAGATTTGACACGCCTATCTTAGATACAAGGCCTGATTGTTTTGATAACTTTATGGTAAATAATCCAGCACCTATTGTAAGTGCAAATGATGAAGTCCTTATGGTCTATAAATGTATGGGTTACAAAAAGGATTTAAATCAAAGGCTCCTCTTTGATTTTATGAAAATGAGTGTAGCCACTGCACCTCATTATAGAGGACCATATGCTTCTGTCTCTCATGAAGTCATCTTTGATCCAAAACAATTTAATCTAGAAGACCCATTTATCTGGCAAGATGAAACTGGTGAATTCTTTATGATTGCTAAAGATATGGATGGCCGAACATGTACAGAAGCTAGAGGAGGCATATTCGCTTCCTCCAAAGATGGTTTAGAATGGGAGCTCCATAAAAACAAGCTATCTTACTCTAGAAAAGTGCTTTGGGATGATGGCGTAGTACGCACTATGGGTAACTTAGAACGTCCTTTTATTCTATTTGAGGCTGGCAGACCTACACATATGTTTTTTGCTACCTCTGATGGTGTAGAAGGCCTATCAGACTGCAAGAATACATGGAACATGGTTATCCCACTTCGTCCTATTTTCTAATCTAAAGCTTGCTATTATTCTTCTTTAACTTATGATAAAACTTAACCTCTACTTCTGCTAAGTCCTGTTCTTCTTTCATGCCTCTTATGGAGTAAAGATAAAATACAATCTGTCTTACAATAACAGGCACTGTCATCATCATCATGAGGCATACCATTTTACTAAGACTTATATCAATAGCTTCAGTCTGAAATACCATTCTAAGTAGGTTCATAAAAATTTCTAAAGCTACTGTAAAAACAATGGCTAGCCAACAAAGTGTTTCTAAAAAGGTTTCAAAATGAAGCTCCTTAAGATAGTTACTTTGTTCCTTAATTTTAATGACCTCTTCTGTAGATTCCTCATTCCCTTTTTGTTTATTAAACTTCTTCATCCATCTTTTAAAAGGTTTAGATGGTGCAATTATTTGCACCATCAAGCATCCTACAGTAGTGCCTAATAGTGCTAAAAGCGTACTAAAATTAAGGTAACTTGCAATGTTATAACTTTCTGGGTACATAGCAAAAAGGATACTGTTAAAGATGATACTTACAAAAAGTAATGTACACCAGTAAACTACCTTACTTCCTACTAGGCTAATTTTCTGCCTGAATTTGTGCTGCATCGTAAAAACAGTAAGCCCCATGCAAAGCGCTAGTAATTCTACAAATAGAATCATGATACATCCCCCTCTACGCTATAGTTTTGATCTATTTCATGAAGGTTCTTAATGTATTCAAGTCTTAAAGCAAGATCAGACATTTTTTGATTTGCCCAAATGATAAACTTCGTTTTAATGAGAAGATACTTTTCATCTGTATCATAATTCCCTTCGCCC
Organism: Zhenhengia sp.; assembly: GCF_046966505.1. Taxonomy (NCBI): domain Bacteria; kingdom Bacillati; phylum Bacillota; class Clostridia; order Lachnospirales; family Lachnospiraceae; genus Zhenhengia; species Zhenhengia sp. The sequence goes on along the minus strand of NZ_JBKVCH010000011.1, from coordinate 59,841 downwards.
GTTAGATACATCTCCTGACCTGAAAGGATGCTTGCTAAGTTAAATTGGCATAATACAGCCACGAAAGCACTATACTTGTCTAATTTTTCAAGTGGACACCACATGGAGTAACCACTTTCAATGCCTTCTGGAATAATCTCAAAGTGCTTAAGGAAGCTCTCAATCGCCAAAAGCGTATGCCCTAGGCGCTCATCTTCCTTACATTGTGTATCTCCTGCCATAATGGTAGCAATAAGGAGCTCTTCTATAGCCTCTTTCGACCTACCTACAATGTCTCTATTCTTCTTAGCAAAAAGAGGTGTCTTCTCCCTCCCTTGCATCAGTGCAAAGAGCAGAGTAAGCCCATCAATAAGTACGGCAAAAGCAATACAGAACCACGCCATTGCTTTTGAACTACCTGGCTCCAATAAGTTCTTAACAGGCAGTACATATAGGTTATGCATAACATATTCAGAATCTGTTAAGTTAATTTGCTCTTTTAAATTTCCTGTTTGATTAAGGAGATAAGCTGCATTTTTAATCTCCGACTGCATCTGGGTATAGAGTGTCATAGCATCTTCTTCTCTTATAATACCATCTGGCATAACTTGCTTTTGAACTACTTCAAGAGGCTGCATAATCACCTCATCTGCATCTCTTAATGCTAAGAAATGATTAAGGTTCTCTTTAAACTTGGCAGATTCCTCTGCATCTAATCCACTTACACCCGTATAAAGATTGGTTAATAATGTAGAAAAAATACTTCTATCCCCTTCTCCTCTCATCATGAAACCAAGAGCATAATCTTGAATAGCATCCATCTGTTTATCAAAGGCTGTCTCTGTTCCCTCAGGTTCTACAAGCTTATACATGGATGCTACAAGCTTTTGAATCTGCTCTTTATTCGTCTCTGCTTCTATACTCTTATTAATGAACTCCTCTTTGCTTTGCCCACCTAAGATAGCCTTAACCTCATTTTCATAAAGCTCATTTTTAAGATCAGCATCTTGCTTAGTAGTGTCCGTAATCATATTTCCTACAGCAGCATTATACTTAGCCATATCTTCATAATACTTATCTAGATTATCTCCATAATTGTTGATATTAGGCTTTTTAATGGCATTAGTCTGAGCATTAATCTTCCCTCCACTTACCTTAATACCATTAATCTTCTCTTCCAGTACCTTATTTTCTTCTACTTGTTTAGATAGGCTACTGTACGACTTATTAATTTCACCTACTAAATCAAATATATAGCCTTTCATTTCATTTTCTGACTGGTCTTTCACAAGCTGATACTTCTGTGTCATATTGCCATAAATCTGTTTGTAACGTTCCTCTAAATAATCCACTGGTGAATTAATGTGGTTATAAATACCTATGTATGAAAAATAGGTTGAACACGCTGTGGCCATGACCAAAATCATAACGAACCATATCTTAAAGTACTTTCTAATCGTATGACTCATACAAAATACAATCAGCTGAATAGCTAATGCAAATAGAAGAGGCGCACTTAATTTAAATGGTAAGTTGACCCCACCAAAGTAAACTTTACTCCCTTCATAAGTAGTGGCCAGTGATATAAGCTGTAAAAATACTGTTACAATTACTACAAGCCATGCAAGTGTATTCTGATTAAAAATAATATCTGTTCCTCTATAGTCATTTCCACGTAACATATTCTGATAAAATTGCTGCTCTTTTTTCACGCTATGTTTCTGGTAAGCTTTTTCTAGTTTAGTGCTTAGCCAAGTTCCTTTTGGCATTTTATCACCTACTTTTCATTAAAAATAACATCTCTTACCTCTTATTATAAAAGCCAGTTCTTATAAAAGACCGTATATTTTTCTTAAGCTTTCTTTAAGAATTCTTATATTTTGTTAAGAAGTATACTGTTATTCGGTGTTATTTTTTGTTTATTTAATAATTTTATGTTAAAATTTATTATATTTAAACACTTATGAGAGGATTTATAACCGATGATTACCTATAATTTAGATGGAAGCATCAACAAATTAATTTGGGAAAATGATTTAGCAATTAAATTTAGGCAAGATGAGTACAGCGGCCCAAGTGTTTTTATATGGACCAAAGAAGATAGTGAGCCTATTAAAGTTAAGTTTCATCCAGCTATTGGAAGTTTGAAAGGCACCTACAATAATCTACTCTTTGATATGCATTATGAAGAAAGCAACTACCAACTAGAACTTACATTATTTGTGCAAAATCACTCTGATCATGATTTTACTCCTAAAAGGCTCGAACTCAGGTTAGGTATTGATACTTATATGGAAAAGTTCCCTGACTGGGATAACCGCTTCTTCCCTACTATGATACGTTGTGAAAGCACACATACTTGGGGATACATGCGTTCACCAAAAGGAAGCCTACTAGCTCTTGCATCCAAAGACCCTATAGCTTCTTGGCATCATAGTTACTCACGTGCTTACTATGACCCAGTATACAGTGATACGGGGCATCGTATTTACACAACGAGTTTGGATTTACTAAATGAAGGACCTCTCCCCATACGTCACCCTCAATCTCTTAGTTGTATACCTGCTAGAGAATCTAAAATCTTTCGTATATTACTTGCACATGTAGAAACAGAGGAAGAATTACTTCCTACTTTAGAGCATTACATAGGTATGGCTAGCATTAAAATGGATAAATACACTTATGAACTAGGTGAACAAGCTACAGCAACTTCCTTTGGCGCTCTCACCTTTAAGGCCCCAAGTGGAAAGGTTTATACAGATACAACTTGCGTTACACTAGATGAATACGGTATATGGCAAGTCCTTTCCTCTCACCAAGATAAGATAAATGAGGCACTGATTTATGTACGCCAGCCTTGGTCTTATTATCTAGATGAGGCACGTAAAGCTGCCCTTACTTATAAGCAGAAAGCTACTACGCATACAGAATCCTGGTATGGCTTTTTCTCTGCCTTCTTAGCTAGGAAGTATCATCCACAGCCTGAGCTTGATGAAGCTCTAGAGCAAAAATTTGAAGAGGTTTATCAAGTTATGCTCCATGAGGATATCCCTGTCGAAGCTGCCCTTCCAGGTCGCATCCAAAACTGGGCCCAGATGATTGGGCTCCTTGTAGATGCCTATGAAGCTACCGGTAACCTTCTTTATCTAGATAGAGCGGACAAACTTGCAAGCCATGTTATGAAACACCAAAGTGACGATGGTGCTTACCGCTGTGGCTACGGTGTACATTATACTTGTGTCATTTACATTGCTAAGGCTATGCTTGAACTTTATCTAGCAGAAATTTCTAGAGCGGAGCCTGTTTATAAGGAACGCGCTCTTATTCACTACGAAAGTGCTAAATGTGCTATAGATGATTTAGAGAAGTTCAAAGATAACATACAAACTGAAGGAGAGATGACCTTTGAAGATGGTATGATTTCTTGTAGTAGCCTGCAGCTTGGCATGTTTGCTCTTATCCAGCAAGAGCAAGTCCCAGATGACCACGTAGACCCTACACCTTATATCCAAGCTGCACGCTATATGTTAGATAAACACCGCTGCTTAGAACTTACCCAAATCCCTGACTGCCGTATGCGCGGTGCTACCCTTAGATTTTGGGAGAGCATGTATGACGTTATGATTTTACAAGGCCTAATGACAAGCCCACATGGCTGGACTTCTTGGAAAAACTACGCAACTTACTACTTATATCGCTTAACAGGTGAAAAATGTTACCTCACTGACCTTATGGATACACTTGGTGCCTGCATGCAAGTTATCGACTATCAGACTGGTAAATTAAGATGGGCCTTTGCCACAGACCCTTACATAGAAGCTGACGTATTCGTTCCAGATGAAATGCGCCCTGGCAAAGGCAAAATGGTTAAACAAGTTATAGGGGAACAATATATTGATATGGTATCCGATTGGTGGCATACAGATCCAGCCATAGTTAGCATGGGCTACGCCTACCCAGATAGAAATATGACAGATGGTATCTACCAGGGCGGTGCCTGTGATAATGATGTCCACGAGCACTTTAAGTGCCTTGAAGAAGTTGCGCTCACCAAATCCTACATTCACCAAGAAGATGATGAATTGCTTCACTATAACTGTAAGATATCCCTTACAGATAACCACCTTACGATTACGCCTTCTGAAGCACTTGTAAATGAAGTTATTATTCGATTAGAAACATCACTTACGCTCCACATTCCAGAGTGGAACCGTACCCTTGAACTACTCCCTGGACTTTATACAATTCAAAAATAATTAAGCTATTATCTTAGATATATTGTTTTATACATACTACTTCTTAGCTTCAAATATAAATAGATAGATATATTTATCCTACATAAATTTCAACATTAAAAAGAGCCTCCTTCGATAGAAAGGGGCTCTTTTTAAGACCCAGATTTTAATCCTTATACATGCTCTGATAATGTTCTCCCCATTTCCATAGTGCATCCATAACAGGTTGTAAGCTATAGCCTAACTCAGTTAATGAATATTCTACTCTAGGTGGTACCTCAGGGTAAACTTGGCGTATCACAAGTCCATCGGCTTCCATAGCACGTAAATTCTGCGTTAATACCTTTTGACTAATATTTCCTATGGAGCTTTTTAACTCTCCAAAACGTTTAGTTCCCGGGAGTAAGTCTCTTAAAATTAAAACTTTCCATTTATCACCAATAAGATATAGCGTTGTTTCAATAGGGCAAGGTGGTAAAAGTCGTTGCATCACTCATCCTCCAATAGTTTCTTTTAGGTACCTATAGCACTTTAAAGTGCTTACTTTCCAAACGATACTTTTAATATTATTATAAATTCATAAGCAACCGGTGGCAATAAAATGAATAGGAAGGCATTAACAATGAATGAAGTGATACAATTTTTAAATGAAAATCCAGTACAATATTTTGCTACAGTAGGTTTAGATGGTAGACCAAAAGTAAGACCTTTTCAATTTATGCTTGAGCAAGGTGGCAAACTATACTTCTGCACAAATAATACAAAAGAAGTTTATAAAGAAATGCAAAATACTCCTTATGTAGAAATAGTAACATCAAGCTCAACTTTTGCTTGGATGCGATTAAGTGGGAAGGTAACATTCTCTAATGATTTAGAAATTAAGAAAGCGATCATTGAAGCAAGCCCACTTGTAAAATCTCTCTATCAAACAGCAGAAAATCCTATTTTCGAGATTTTCTACCTTGATGAAGCAAATGCTGTGATAGCTGATTTTTCAGGAAATCCACCTAAGACATATGTATTATAAATTAAGATATAACTATACATATAGCACCTCTTAACGCTTAGAGGTGCTATATCATTTACTAAAACAACTAATCTCCTAGGTAGTTCATATTTCTACATACTCACTACTTGTTGATGATTGACTTTAAGCACCTTATCATAGCGATGCTTCGTATCTTTAAAAAGTACATGACTTACATTAATAACTGTTACGCCTTCTAAGGCTAGTATACTTTCTTCTATTTCCTTTGCCCTTTCCATATCAAGTGCTGCAAAGGCTTCATCTAGGAAGATAATACTTGCATGTGCTAGAAGCCCTCTTGCAATAACCACTCTGCTTCTTTCCCCTCCTGATATGTTCTTACCATTATCATAAATCATAGTATCTAATCCATCAGGCAAACTTGCTACAAAGTCTGTAAGCCCCGCCTTCTTAAGGGCCTCCTCAATCTCTTCTTCACTATAATCCTTATAAAGGGTAATGTTATTTCTCAAGGTATCTTCAAAGATGAATACCTGTTGTTCTACATTGGCTACCTGTGAAAAGAAGTCTTGTTTTTTAATATCCTTTAGGCTATGCCCATCAATTAGAATTTCACCCTTTGTAGGGTTAAAGTACTTTCTAAGAAGTTTAAGTAGTGTAGACTTCCCACCTCCACTTGGCCCTACAATGAGATATTTCCCACCTTTTTTAAGTTCTAGCTGTACATTCTCAAGTATCTTATCAGACTCCTCATAACCAAAGTCTACATTTTCAAGGATGATACCTTCTTTAAAATCCTTAAAGGCTACAGTCTCTTTATAGTTATCTTCATTTTTAAGGGTTTCTTCAATCTTTTTCATTAAGTCTTTAACTGTAAAAATCTTTGGCAACTGCTCAGTCATATTCATAACAGGCCACATAACCTTTTGAAATCCTTGCACGACAAGGAATACACCACCTATAGTAATGGTTCCTTTAATAGCCATAAATCCGCATACGGCACATACTGTATACATCATTAAGTTCATTAAAGCATTTTCTGAAGCTTGGATGTAAGAAAGAATCTTATCTATAACATATCCTTTTTGCTGAACCTCTTCGCTCTTTTCATTAAAACTATTTTGTACACGTTCACGTAAGTTGTTACTCTTAATAATATGAAAAGCTGATAACACTTCTTTAGTATAAGAAGTATAACCCTCGAATAAATTACTGCGCTCCTTCATATGCCCAGAAACAGGTTTAGAAGTCGCCATAGAGAAAATAATACTTAAACACATAACACCTAATGCTAATAAAATCACCCAAGGTGTAACTGTAGCAATCATCCAAATACCTGCAAAAAAGTTAAGTAGACATACTCCAATTTCATAGATACTATCCGTTAGATTGACCTCTAACAGGTTAAAGTCATTTGTTAAGCTAGAAATATATTTAGCGTTATTCTCTTTATGAAATTCACTAATATTTTTACCGAAAACACCTTTTACATAGTAGCGCTTCATATTAAGGTTCGCCCGTCTCTTATATAAAGCTCTTGTAACTGCTGTTAAAATACATAAAGGTACAAGACATACAGCCATCAAAATCAACACGCCAGCTGTTTCTTTAAAATGGGTCATATCACCACTTAACGCAATATCCATAAGCTCTTTCATTTTAATAAAAGTATAAGAGTCTACTATGGCAAGTACTCCTGCACTCACTAGTGCTATACATAATATAGGCAGTGCCTTAAACAATTGCTTTAACATACAACCACCTCCCCAAAGTAGTCTTTTGCACTGTACGTATGAACTTTTCGATTCTTAAGCTCTAATACATAGTCATACTCTTGTGTTATCCCTTCATAGTAGCGATGGCTAATGGCTACTACAGTACAATCTAAACCAAGAAGTTCCTGCTCAATTTTTCTCCCCATCTCTTCATTGAGAGCTGAAGTTCCTTCATCTACAAAAAGAATTTTTGCATTTTTCGCTAAGGCCCTTGCTATAGAAATTCTTTGTCTTTGTCCACCTGAAAGATTCTTACCATTTTCTAAAAGCATGGTTTCAAGACCATCCTTCCCTTCAAGTAAGTCATCAAGCCCCGCTTTATGGGCTGCTTCTAATACCTTCTGGGTAGATATATCTTTATAAAGGCTAATATTGTTATGAATAGTATCTTCAAAGAGAAATACATCTTGGTATACAAAGGCTACCTGATTGTTAAAATCACTTTCCCCTATAGCCTTATAATCTTTTCCATCTACCACAATACTTCCCTCATAGTCATCATAAATCATAGATAATAGCTTCATCAAAGTAGATTTGCCCGCACCACTTACCCCTTTAATGAGATACTTCTTACCCGCTTCTATGGTAAACTGTGCCTCCTCTAAAATTTTGCCTGCCTCATAACTAAAGCTTAAATCCTTTACTTCTATAACCTGATTAAAGTCAAATGTTAACCCTTCTTTATTTTCATTTACAGAGCAGCCTTCCTTCTGTGTAATCTTATCAAAGATACGCTTAGAAGACTTAATTACATTAAAACGTGGTAGTATCTCTACAAGAGGGAATATCAAACTGCTACAAAGCTGTACGGTTATCATTTGTATCCCTAAGTTCCCTCCATTAGCCATCTTAATACCTACATAAACAACAACACCTACTAATATAATGTAACTTGCAAACATCATTAAACTACGTTGCTGTTCACTGTAAATATTAAAAGCAACTTTTCTCTTTTCAACTTTATTAATAGCTTCTAAACTCTTATCTAAGAACTTATCTTCTATATTATTAAGCTTTAAAATCTCTAATCCATTAAAAGTATTCGCTACATCTACTGTAAAATGTTCGTTTTGCTCAGAGACTTGTTCCTGCAAGCTTTCTGTCTTATTAGAAAAGAGCCTTGCAAAGAAAAACATTCCTATAGAAATCCCTGTCATAACAATTCCCAGTTTAAAGTCTACTACATAAAGAATAATCAGGCATACACTATAAAGTCCACCCATATAAATGACATTAAGCAAGTTTAAAAAGAAGTTATTCTCAAAAGTATTTACATCATTAATAAGATGTGACATATAGACTTCTTTAGACTGCTTACTGAAATCTTTATATGAAATGCTAAGGATTTTATCAAAAGCTCTTTTTCTTACTTCTAATAAAATATCCCTCATAAATCCAATACGCATTAATCTACTTGCAATGTGTAACCCACCTGCTAAAACAGATGCCCCTATAGCCAAGATGACAATCCATCTAAAAAGTATAATATCTTTTTTATCTAGAACCTCAAACATCATTCCAAATAGCCCCATACGTATAAGGCTATCTACTACTGGTAAGAAACAGGCAATGATATAAATTGCAAACTGCTTCTTTTTATTAAGTAAAAGTTCTTTCATTTAATCCTCCCCCTTCATATGATTCAATTGTTTGAATTCTAAAATAATATTAAAGAAACATTGTTTCGTTGTCAATATAATTACGCAATATTGTTTTATTTATTTATGAATAAAAAAATAAGAGCCGAAGCTCTTAGATTTTAATCTGTCCAAGTTTGTTTAATAAAATCAGCTCGTCCAGATTCTATATATTCTTTTTGATAAGCATCAGGATTCTTTTTATAATAATCCTGATGATATTCTTCTGCTAAATAGAAAGGCATAGCAGGTAGTACTTTTGTGACAACAGGTTTGCTAAACTTACCACTAGCATCTAGATCCCTAATGTAGCCCTCTACAATGTCTCTTTGGTTTTCGTCTTGATAGAATACTGCTGTTGTATAACTTTCACCTCTATCAATAAACTGTCCTGCCTCATCTGTCGGATCGATAACCTTAAAGAAAATATCTACTAGCATTTCAAAACTTATCTTGTCTTCATCAAAAGTAATTTCTACTGCTTCTCTATGTCCTGTAGTCTGAGTTTTAATTTGCTCATAAGTAGGATTTTCTACATATCCTCCCGTATAACCTGATAATACACTTTTTACACCTTCATACTTATCAAAAGGCTTAATCATACACCAAAAACATCCACCTGCAAAAATCGCTTTTTGTAATTTACCCATTTCTAACCCCCCTCTACTCTAATTTCTTTCTTACTTTTTATTCCTTTAACTTCTTGATCTTAAATTTCTTATCTATTGTACTTCTTCCTCTACTACAGGTTTTTTAAGGAATCCTATCATAAGTGCTGCAACCACCACACCACTTAAAAAAGCAATCACAAACCCTATAGGATTTTCAATAACCGGAAGGATAAAAATACCACCATGTGGTGCTCTGGATGCACATCCAAAGAACATAGCAAGTCCCCCTGCTACTGCTGACCCCAGTGTTACTGAAGGTAATACACGAAACGGATCTGCTGCCGCAAAAGAAATAGCTCCTTCTGTAATAAATGAAAGACCTAATATATAGTTTGTAAGCCCTGCTTCTCTATCTTTTTTAGTAAATTTATTTTTGAATAATGTAGTTGCAAGCGCGATACTTGTAGCTGGCACCATACCACCAATAATAACCGCTGCCATAGCCGCATAGTTACCTGCATCAAAACAGATAACCGCAAACATGTAAGCCCCTTTATTTAAAGGTCCTCCCATATCTACTGCCATCATAGCTGCTAGTACGATTCCAAGTAAAATCTGACTTGACGCTCCCATACCCGTTAAAGTTTCAGTAATCATAGTATTAAGCATTGTAACAGGCGGGTTAACTACAAACATCATAACTGCACCTACTAATATAAGTCCTAATAAAGGATAAAGCAACATAGGTTTTAAGCCCTCTAAAGACTTAGGAATAAAGCAAAGCACTTTTTCAAGTAAAACTACTATGTATCCTGCTATGAAACCAGCAAGTAAAGCTCCAAGGAATCCTGCCCCACTTTGCTGAGCCAATACTCCGCCAATAAAACCAACTACCATACCTGGTTGACCTGCTATACTTACTGCAATGTAAGCTGCAAAAACAGGTAGCATAAATCCAAAGGTTAAATCCCCGATTTGCTTAAGAAAAGCAGATAACGGTGTATTTGAACCAAAGTTAGACGGATCTATTGCATAGTCATCAAATAAAAATGCTAATGCAATAAGAAGTCCCCCGCCAATTACAAACGGAAGCATATGTGTGATGCCATCCATCAAATTGCGATAAATCTTTTGCCCTATTGATTCTTTTTTCATTTTGTCTCTCCTCATTCATGCCGTCCACTTTTGTTTTCATGATGTCAGCATTCATTATTATATATACAAAAACAGCTTCAACCCGCACAGTTAGGGGCGAGATATTTTAAACCACTAAAATATCTCGCCCCTACTGCTATGCAGTACTGTCTTGTTTACTTTTTACCTATTTTGCATTTATATAAACGATCTATATAGACACCTATCAGTGCAGCCGTTGGTACGGAAGCTATCATTCCTATACCTCCAAAATAACTCCCTCCAATTAGAACAGCTATTAAGATCCACACTGGTAGAAGTCCTACCTTGTCCCCTACTATTTTAGGTTGAACAATATTACCATCAATTTGTTGATAAAGTAAAAGAAGTACAGCTCCTGTTATACCTAATCCTAAACTTGTAAAAGCTCCGAGTACAAACGCAAGTCCCGAACCTACAATAGGTCCTACATACGGAATAACATTTGTAAAACCTGCTGCAACTCCTATTAAAATAGCAAATGGATGTTTAATAAGTATCATAAGTAGTACCGATACAACCCCTACAATAAAGGAATCCAGTATTGTACCCAATAAATACTTTCCAACCACATCATCTAACGTTTTGACAAAATCAATTATATTATCTTTTACCTTTGGTGTACATACAATAGTTCCAAATTTACTAATCATGGCAAAAAGTTTTTCCTTATCTTTAAGGAAATAGAACGTTAAAATCACTGATACAACTAAATCTATTACAAAAGAACTGAAAGAAGAAATTAATCCACCCAGGCTATTAATCAGCAACTGTCCTCCATTAATAAGGAAGTCTTTAACATAATTAAAGATATTAATATTGGTTATATCTATATTTAAAGTATTTAAAACTTTGCCTATTTCTTTCATCCATATATTAAACTGTGCTTCATACTTAGGAATAGAATGAATTAGAATTTTAATGTTGTCAAATAATGGTGGAATGATAAAGTTAATAATCATTGCAATAAGTCCTATTACAGCTAGAAAAATAAGCGTTACACTTATAAGTCTAATACTCGCTTTACGTTTTTCTCTATCTCTTTTAGGTACAAGTTTATCAAGTCCTTTATTTATCCAATTCTCAATATATACAACAGGATAATACAGTAAGTATGCAGCTATAAAAGCATTTATAACCGGAGAAATAACACCAAAGAAATTCTTAATAGCTTCCCAAATTGTCATGATTAAATTAGGTGCATTATCTACTGTCTTAAAAATGACAATCAAAATACTTCCTACGACAACCGATGTAAGCCCTACCAAAAAATACTTTTTATAAGCCTTTAACTTTTCTAGCATCTATTGATCCTTTCTAATAGCTTTTTTCTACCCATACAAGCTGCTCTCTATGATGAAGTACAGCTTCCTCACTCATTTCCGGGGCAATTGTTTCTTCATGTGCAATTGTTAAGACAGACATAGTATTAGCAAATTTAACAGTATCTTTCATACTCTTGCCATTCATATATCCATAACCAATTCCTGCAACAAAGGCATCTCCAGCACCTGTTACATTAACAACCTTTGGATTAATTACTCTAACAGTACCTTCTTTTTCACCATCAAAATAATAAATCCCATCACTATCAAGGCTAATAAAAACCTTTTTAAGCCCTTGTGCAATAAAGTATCTTCCTGCTTCTCTTATAGATTCTTCATTATCAAGTGGGAATCCACATAAGATTTCTGCCTCATAACGATTTGGCTTAAATGTATGAAGATGTGGAATAAGGTGTTTTACTGTTTCCGCTTTTGCAGCAGATACAGGGTCTAAAATAATATTAGTATACTGTGCAAAATTCTTTACAATGTACTCTGCAATTTTTGGATTATCCGCATCTAAGATAACATACTCTGCATTTTTAATAAGCTCCGCTTTAGAATCTACAAATTCCTCTGTGAATAAATCCGCAATACTAATATCTACCACAGCCGAAACCATCTCACCATTATCATCTAAAATCGCGATATAAGTTGGTGTAGATGCACCCTCTACAATTAATGAATCACTCATATCAAAATTTTGTTTATTTGCATGTTCTCTAAGGCCTTTGCCTCTTTCGTCATCACCTAGAACAGAAATAAATTTTGTATTTACACCTACTCTAGCCATATTTTCAGCAATATTTCGGCACACTCCACCATAAGACATCTTTACTGAGCCAGGATTGGAGTCGTAAGCTCTATAGTTTGAATGGGTGAATCCAAAAATATCACAAATGGACATCCCAAATACAAGTATATAAGGTTCATTTAATCGAGTCATTTTTTCGTCTTCCTTTTCTTTATGATTATGCTATTTTATCATACTCTTAAAGAGATTTCATTCATCTGTATAATATTTAAATTTTGTAAAATTTTACAGGCTTTTCGGCAAGCTTGTAGATAATATCACCTAATAACATCCCCTCTTGTTGGTTATGCGTAATAAGAAATACCGTTGTCCTATTCTCCCTCCAATGTACCTTAAGCCTTGTTATAATGCGCAATCTAAGTTCATCATCTAATCCTTTAAAAGGCTCATCCATAAAAAGAATACTATCCCTACATACAATAGCTCGAGCTAATACCACACGCCTTTGCATCCCACCACTTAAATCTTTAACAGAATAATTCACATAATCTATTAATTCCACAAGTTCCAATGCTTTATTAATTAGCTTATCCATTTCTTGCTTTTCTACAGATGATTTTAAAACAAAAGCAACATTTTCATATACATTCATCCATTCCACAAGACGATCTTCTTGAAATACTACAGCTATTTTTTTATGACTAAACCCTAAAATTTGACCTGCTTCATATTTTTCTAGCCCCAGCATCATCCGAAACAAAGTAGTTTTACCACTACCAGAACTACCAAGAATGACATTCACCTTGCTTTCTTCAAAAGCACAATTAAAGTTTCTATACAAAAATTCACCTTTATATATTTTGGAGAGATTTTTAATTTCTATCATATTTTATTCCCTCCCCTTCTTATAAGTTTTGCTACTAGCATCTCGCACAAACTACTTAGTATTACAATGATAACCACCCAAGCAAATAAAGTTTCCGTCTCCAAATAAGACTTAGCACTCAAAAGATTATATCCCATAGAATACTTGGGTACTGCTAATACTTCTGCAGCGATGACTACCTTCCAAGACAAACCTATAATCATACCCAAGGCAGACTCTATATAAGGCCTAACTTGCGGCAAGTAAAGATCTTTTAAAATATATCTTTGCTTTACCTTAAAGATATATGCCATTTCAAGTAGATCCTTATTTACCTCTTGAAGGCCCTTTAAAATATTCGTATAAACAACAGGGTAGCACATTAAAAAGCAAACAAAGATAGGCACATTATTTTTGGTAAACCATAAAAGTGCCAATATAATTACTGCCATTACAGGCGTACTTTTCAAAGTAGTTACAAAAGGTGTAAAAAGTTCCTTTATAATAGGTAAAAAATAAGCCATCAGTGCACTCAAACTTCCTAAAACAAAAGAGATGACTACTCCCATAAAAACTCTATAAAAGGTCATACCTATATCATAATAAAAGTTTGCTTGCCCCAAAAGCTCAAAAACCTTCCCCATAGTAGCATAAAAGGAAGGCACTAAAATGTCCTTCCCTACTATGTAATGTACAACTTGCCAGGTCATAATCCAAAAGAAAATGACCCAGCATTTCGTTATTATTTTTTTATTGCAGTGTGTAGAAAGCTTCATCTGGCAACTTGCCTCCTACAGCTTTTGGATTAGCCTGCTCTAAAATTTCATAGAATTTATTTAAAGAATCTTTAGAAGCACTGCTATCTCTATAAACAATATTACACTTTGGAATAGCTACTTTTGCAAGAGCTGCATTGGGCACAATACCAAATTTCTCTACAAGCGCTGCTGCATCCTCTAAATTTTCATCTATAAATTTTACAGAAGCCTCATAATCTTTAAGGAAAGCTTCTATTCCTTTGGCATTATCTTTGACAACATTAGCATTTGCAATGATAATCCCCATTGGCAAATCCATTTGATTAAGGTTATTCCAAGCTTCATTAACATCGATTGCCATGCGGATATTTTCATTCTTAGCAAGCACTGTTGTTACAAATGGCTGAGGTAATAGAGCAATAGTACCTTCTTCCGCCATAAGCTTTGAAGCAATATCAGAGTGATTGCCCATAAACTCCACTGTTACATCTTCACCAGGTACTAAGCCTGCTTCATTTAAAATGTAGTTTAATACAAATTCTGGCGTACTATCTTTACCACTTGAAAGAATTGTTTTCCCCTTTAAATCCTCTATATTTTGTACAGTTTGTCCATTTTCGACTATATACAAAACACCTAATGTATTCATACCTAAAAGTTTAATGCCACCTTCTGTCTTGTTATATAAAACAGCCCCTAAATTAGAAGGTACACATGCAATATCTAATTCACCACTCACAACCTTACCTACGATTTCATCAGGACTTTGATAAAGTGCAATATTATATTTAGGATTTTCTGCACCTTCCATCTCCTCAAGCATTTGAACCATCCCAATTCCTGTTGGCCCATTTAAAGCCGCTACTTCTAGCGGTTCTACTGGTTTAGTCGCACATCCTCCAAGTAACACAGCACTCATCAAACTTAGTACAGCAAATATTTTTTTAGCTTTTTTCATCATCTTATCCCCTTATCTTATGATTAATTTAAGCTTCTTCTCTGATGTATAAATTATGTCCCTCGCTGTCGATTGTTACAATTGCCGGAAAATCTTTTACTTCTAATTTATAAATGGCTTCAGCACCAAATTCCTCATATGCTACACATTCCATTTGTGTTACACACTTGGATAAAAGAGCGCCAGCTCCACCTATCGCGGTTAAATAAACACTTCCATAAGTTTTCATAGCTTCTATAACATTAGCATTACGAAGCCCTTTACCTATCATAACAGTTTGTCCTTGTTGCATCATCCATGGCGCATAGGCATCCATACGCCCACTTGTTGTAGGACCGCAACTTCCTATAACTTGCCCAGGTTTTGCAGGTGCAGGGCCTGCATAGTAAATAGCTATATGTTTTAAATCCACAGGTAAAGCTTTACCCTCTTTTGCTTCTTCTAGTAAACGTTTATGTGCTGCATCCCTTGCTGTATACATAGTTCCAGTAAGCAAAATACGCTCTCCTGCCCTTAGATTCCTAGCTTCTTGCTGAGTTATTGGTAAATGAATATGTTTCGTCATCCTTTATGCCCCCCCTTATAAACAAGCACTTATATGTCTATTTACATGGCACCCAATATTAATCGCAAGCGGCATAGATGCAATGTGACATGGATAAGTTTCAATATGTACCGCAAGAGCTGAAATATCTCCGCCTAACCCTTGTGGTCCTATACCTAACTCATTGATTTTTTTAAGCAATGAATGCTCTAACTCTTTCATACGTATATCTTCATTAGACGAACCTACTTCTCTTACAAGCGCCCTCTTTGCAAGCTCTGTACACTTTTCAAAGTTACCACCTATTCCAATCCCTACTACCATAGGTAGACAAGCATTAGGCCCTGCAATTTTAACGGCTTCAATTACAGCATTTTCTACACCTTGAATCCCCTGTGACGGTGTGAGCATGTAAACTTTACTCATATTCTCACTGCCGCCCCCTTTAGGTGCAAGCGTAATCTCTAGAGAATCTCCTTCTACTAAATCATAATGAATAACAGCAGGTGTATTATCTCCTGTATTTTTACGATAAAGAGGATTTTCTACTATAGATTTTCTAAGGTATCCATCTTTATATCCTTGCCTTACCCCTTCATTAATAGCATCTGTCAAAAGGCCACCTTCAATACGAACATCTTGTCCTAAGCTTACAAACACAACAGCTGTACCTGTATCTTGACAAATTGGAATTTGTTCATCCTTTGCAAGGTATGCATTCTCACAAATATCATTAAGAATTTCTTTCCCTAATGCATTCCCCTCTACAGTTCTACTATGTTCTAAAGCCTTTAGCATATCGTTTGGTAAGTTACAATTGGCATCTATACACATCTGTCTAACTATCTCTACAATCTGGTTTACATGTATTGTCTTCATGTTGTCCTCCTTACTTAATCTCTTCTTTATTATAAAAATCTTCTACTTTTTTGAATGGTGAAATCAGCCCAATAGCTTGAAGTGTCTTTAACATCACCACTGTAACAGGACCTAGTATAAGTCCAATCACACCAATTAACTTAAATCCTATATACATGGACATAAGTGTTACTAAAGCATATACTCCTATCTGACTTGAGAGCACTTTAGGTTCTAGTACCTGCCTTACAACCACAATCAGTCCATATATAGCTAATAATCCTACAGCTACAACGATATTCCCTGAAACCAAATGAAAAATAGCCCAAGGAATAAGTACAGCTCCACTTCCAAACATAGGCAAGGCATCAAAAAGAGCAATCCCTATAGCTACAAGAAGTGCATACTGTCTTTGCAACACAAATAATCCCACAAGGCAGATAGTAAAGGTAAAACACATAAGAATAAGCTGTGTCTTTACATATCCTCCTAACGCCGCCTTAAGCCCATCCTTCATTAGAATAGCTTTACTGACTACTTTCTCTGGAATCTGCGCTTTTACAAATTGTCCTATCATCCTATAATCTTTTGTCATAAAAAAGACTGCAATCAGCACTACAATAACAAAAAATAATCCATTAGGTACTTTAATGACTACATTATAAGTCCCTTCCACCAGGCCAGTTAAGAAACCACCGATATTATTTAAAACTGTATTGATTACATCATCAAGAGATTGGAATGCCTCAGGCAAAGGTAACTTATCCATAATGCCTTGGAATTGAACTTGAATATCATCTAGTACAAGCATCATTTCTAATTTATAGTTCGGAAATGCTATGGTAAAACCTACAATTTGATCCCATAGCTGCTTAACAAGGAAAGCAATCATCCCAAAAACAGCACTTAGTACTGTTACCATAGAAACCAAAGTTCCAATTCCCCGAGGAATTTTAAAGTGTTTCGATAAAAATGTTACAACTGGATTTAATAAACTTGCTAAGATCCAAGCAATAATAAAGGGAAGAACTAGTTCAAAAATATATTTAAAGAAAAAATATACTCCAACCACTCCAAGTAAAATATAAATAGCTTTCATGAGCTTCTTACCGACTCGGTCATACCATTTTTCTATGCGCTCTAATAACAACAAGCAACACCTGCTTCCTTATTTAAATAACACTATAACTTTATGCTATAACTTGCATCTCTCACTGTCAAGCTACTTAGAAAAATCTAACTATTTATGAGTATAAAAAAAGAGACACCATATTGGGGAAATATGGTGCCTTAAAATAGAGTTTTGTAAGGGTTTGCTATTTACGGGATATAACCTTGTTACTTTTATGTGTAATTATATGTTTAGGGGAGTTTAGAAATGATGCAAATACGGAATCTTTACATTTATCTAATCAAGGGTTTAGGGGAATAAAAGCAACAAAAAATTACTCCCGAAGTAATATTTTATATTACTTGTCCGTTCGTTTTATATAATAACAGCCATTTTTGAACATAATTCGACCTATTTGTAAACTAATTGTTAACGAAACCGTTTTATTGAATATTTTTCTCTATTTACCGACTTAAAAGTCTTCTTTCTGACTATATTATACAGCTTACACTTCTTGTAAGCTAGTATAATTTTTAACAAATATATTTATTTTATTTTATAAATATTCAATCACATACAGATACAAAAAAGGTCTTACAGCTCAACTGCTGTAAGACCTTAAGTATGCGATTGGGGGGACTCGAACCCCCAAGCCCGTTACAGGCACTAGATCCTTAGTCTAGCGCGTATGCCAATTGTAATATTTGCACGTGAAAGCATTGATAATCAATGAGATTGTATGATGAGCACTAGATTTTCTTAGAAATTGCGTGCTAAATTCTATAACTGTAGCTTAGCAAGAAATACTACTATTTTCAAGGTATGTTATAATGAACAGTCATATCTAAACAAAGAAACTAATATATTGTTAAAACTACAATTTCTTATTACTCATTGAACAGGAAATTGGTATCCTTTCCCCAATCAGGTCAATTACTAAGTTTCTTCCTCAAAACATCTTACTTTTTATGATTTGCACGTATAATTTTTAGTCATGATTACACCCTAATATTAATTATATTTGTGCGCAAATCTTACTTCTATACTTTTACAAACAAAAAGAGTACAACTTAATGTACTCTCACTAAATATGCATCTATTTTCCAGTATATGTTACAACTATTTTTTAGTAGTTATCAATATTAACGTATGCTTAGTATGTTTAATTTAGTGCTAACAACCTTTTCTTCGTAACACCATACATATCCTCTATATAATCTTTATCAGAAAAATACTTAGACTCTTTTATTGCATATTCTAATAACTCTTTTCCATATTTAGGTTCTGCCTTTAAAATAGTATTTTGAAAAACTTCAAAAGACTTCTTAACTAAATATATTTTTACTTTATCTACTCGTTTATTCAACAATTTATCTATAAGTTTAATGGATGCAAGAATAATTACTCCAAGCATACATACTATCCATGTTAAATATCCTTGTAAAATATTTAATCCTAAGAGCATTTTTCCTACTTCCCCTAGTATAACACCTAATATACACACTATAAATAACCATAATTTAGATAAATAGTACACCCCTTTCCATAACTTAAATCCCTTTTCATAGCTTACTAACTTTTCTTGCATTAGTTCAATGTGTTTTTGATTATTCTCTTTCAATTGTCTATCTAATTCTTTTTCTAATCTCTCCTTTTCATTCAATATTTCACCATGTTTACGTACATCATTTAGTTTTAGTGCCTCTGCTAAACTTGCATGGTTTATTTTTGAACTATCTCCTTCTGTTACTTCATATATATGCTTCTTACTTAATGCATCTAGTCGTAATTCACTAGCTTCTATATCTGTAATTTGCTTGTCTTTCTCTAATTTACTAACAACATCTATAAATTTTTCCCAAAATTGTCTAGTTGGCCTTTGTGTAGCTAATGCATCTGCAATTAACCTAAGTGATGGTAAGTCAGCAGAACTAGCTGTAGACTTAAACCATACTATACTCGTTAGTAATGTATCATCTATACTAGCTGGATAATCTTCTCTTTTCTCTATTTCTTTAAAATATTTATTTATATGATAAATTAAATTAGAGTTAGTCGCTACAAATATGGCTTTACAATTTTCAATCCTCTTATAATTATTTCTATCCCTTAATCTATATACTGCCGCTATTGACTCAATATCATTCTTCCTTCTGGTATCTTTTTTATAAGAAATACGTTCTGAAATGTATTCTTCAAACTTTATCCAATCAATATTTCTATTGTAATCTTGGTAATCGGGCATTTCCTTACAATAGATTTTCAATCGTGCTAAGTCTGATTTCACTGTCATCTTATATGCCGTAGCCTGTATATCAGTAATATTATTCTCTATAAGATATTCATAATTATATGATTGTTCTAGTCTACCCCTCTTATATTTCAATATATATGCGTCCAATATACCTTTTACTTCATCTTCATTATGTTCGAAGTAACATACCTCTGCTCCTATATCTTGTAATAGTTTTACTAGCTCAGTACACGCTTCCTTAAGTGCTTCTCCAGAGTACCCTAATATATGCATTAATAGAGGGGTATCTAAATATACTTGGGTATCCTTGAACCTCATCTGCTCTCTTAATCTTGTATTCTCTTGCATATGTATAGCCGAAACTAACATAGCCCCTTTTACAATATCCTTTATATAGTTATACACATAGATGTTATGATTATATACATACTCAATAAATTGACCAATTCTATAATTCCATATATCCTTTTGATCTACACTCAATACACTATCATTCTCAATAACTGTATATCCATATTTACTAAGATATTCTATCAGTCTCTTATCTATTTCGCTTTTTTCAAATACAATTTCTTTTTGTTGTAAAAAAGTATATAGCTCATCCAACACTCTTAATTGATTTTGTTGCGCCTTACTTCGTTCTTCCTCAAAATTACCTATTTCTATTTGTTTTTCCGTATAGAAAAATAAATTTTTTTCTCTTCTCAAATACCCATAATTATTAGTCGTCAATCTTTTCAATAATGCTTCTAAAACATTAGATGGTATTTTTATTCCAAACTCATCTAATAACCGCCTTTTTGTATCATTAATTGAAACTATATCTGCTTTTTTATCGGTTAGTATGTATAATACAAATGGTATTATCATATCAATGTAATCTTTATTATTATTAGATTCTATACTCATAATAGCAAAACTAATAATGCTTTTATCGTTCGACATAAATTTCACCCCATATTGCATTATAGCACACCTCCTCATTTTTTAAAATTTTAAATATATATAATTTTATAGATTTATTCCCTATTGATTAACCTTTTATTCATTTATTTATTTTATTTCCTCTATAGTATTTATATGTAATACCTAGTTGTACACTTCACTGATCTATTTAAATACTTTTATAAAATCTTTAGGTCTTACTTTGTTATTGAGACAAAAAAAGATAGCTCTAAACTATCCTTCATATACTTGTATATACTTATATATTGACTGCCTACTAACATCACATAATCTAGCTAACTCACTTTTGTTAATTTGTTTACTCTTATATTTTGGATAATGCTTAATAAAACTACTTGGCAAACTATCAACTGTTGTACTAGGTCTCCCAACAACTTTACCTTTTGCTACTGCATTTGCCATCCCACTCTTAACACGTTCACTTATCATATTTCGTTCCATCTCCGCAAATACACCCATCATCTTTAGCATTCCGTCTGTCATAGCATCTAACTGCCCCTTTGTACAATCTACTACAAAACCCCCAATAACAAGTTTCAAATGTTTTTCCTTTACTATCTCTATAATTTCACACAGTTGTTTAGTACTTCTTGTGATACGAGATACTTCCGTTGTTATAATGGTATCCCCTCTAGTAACTTTATCTAGTAACTTCCCTAGTTCTACCCTATCAATCTTAGTTCCACTCTCATATTCCCAATACATATTCTCTTCTTGGATGCACCCCAATACTTTAAGTTCTCTTTTTTGCCTATTTATATCCTGTCTATCTGCATCTGTCGAACATCTTGCATATCCATATGTAGCCATTTTAAGTTACCACCTTTTGTTGTTTATTAAGACTATCATAGCTTGTACTATAAAGACTGTCAATAAAATGGTTGTTTTTATTTCCTTTACACTTTTCCATTATTTTCTTATGTTTGTTGGCTATTTTGAAGCACTTTAATGTGTCAATGAAACCATTTGTTTTCTTTTACACATCATAAAAGCTCCAATCCTATTCAATTGGAGCCAATTTCTTCTATTAATATATACCTTCTTAAAAATATTTAATCTAACTATGTTGTCATGTGTTATCTATTTGAGAGTTAATTCTTTGTTCTCCTATACAACTAACTATATCAGCTATTTCCTCTAGCGAATCCAATACCTTTTTCAATTCAGTATAAAATTCATTAGCTACTTCTTCTACCTCATCCAACATATTTTCTTCTATCTCACGTGCATCATCAGTAGCTACCTCTACATAATGGTCCAGATACTCATCATATGCCTCCGCATAGTACTCTTCCAAGCAAGAGTTGATAACAGCTTCCATATCAAATTTAATAAAGTTATATAGTATTCCATCAGCTTCTGTAAGTTCTTGCAGCCTCGCTAAATCCAAAAAGTTATAAAGTTCTAAAATTCTTTGCATCTGATCATTATATTCATAATCCTCTTCTTCATATGCATTCTCTATATTTCCTACAAGGTCTTCTAGCAAATAGAGATCATAATTTAGATTATTTAATTGATTTTCAGATAACCAAGTCTCTCTTCGCACAAATTCTATGTTGTTGGTATATGGATTTTCCCAATACATCTCCTCAGAAAAGTTCATAAAATGTACTCTAAACTTTGTTAACATACTCATAACAAATACACGTAACGCCATATACTCATCATCAAAATATGTCAATGATTGCTCACTTATCCTATCAAAAAACTCATTATATAAGCTTTTAATAAAAACTTTGTCTCTAATAATAACCCCTGTTTCGATATTATTTTGACTTTCATTAGAAAAATTTGCTGATCCAATATAAACAACATTTTCTGTCCCAACTATTTTAGCATGATTACTAAAATTGAAGAATGTCATAGCCTGTGGTGGAAAATTATCTGGATTGAGTTTTCTTAGATACACCTCACAATTCTCTCTAAAACTTCTTCTCATAGCATCACCTCTTGGTGAGTTATAGTATCTATCAAAATGTGATGGTATATTTGTTATAAACTGTATATCTATATCCTCTGGCAACTTACTTATTTCATCTAGTAACTGATCACTTCTCTCATTCTTTGATATATTAAATGTCATAACCCTTACTATCTTAGCCTTTGGAAACTCATCAAGAACTTCTTGATAATTTAGTCCATTCTCAATCCAAACAAATTTTCCTTCCTTGAATTTCAACTCCAAAATATCCCCCCCCAAATATGTGTCTTTTAATACATTCTATATCAATAACTCTATTTCTAAAATACTTTATTTATCTTCTCTTAATACATATATTAGATCTAATTCAGTCCTCATAATATATTCATCTTCTCCAATATAGCCTCTCATAAAGTTCTTTACAAACAACGAGTCTTCCAGTTCCATCTCATTCGCTAACAACTTGCTTAACGGAAAGAATGTTCCTCTATAATCACCTTTTCCCCTAATATACTCAGGCACTATAGATTCATCTGTATCACATATAAGCAGTTTAGCATCTTTTCCACATTGCCTTAAGAATACTTCTGCAACACCAATCCTTCCTGTATAACTCTCTATCTTCCCATCATTAATATAGTCTGTAGCCCTAAATAACACTGGCCTTTCCTTTGGGTAATAGTTCTTCAATACTATGTCCCACACATCCTGCATATCACTACTTTTCTCCTCTGGCCCACTACATATCCAATTAGCTACAAACGTACGAGTTTTATCATTCACAGCAATACCTGTTTCTATTGCCTTTATAAGGTTCTCTGCAATATTAATCTTATCTTTTTCTTTCACTCAATCTATGTCCTCTCTTCACGAATTTCTATTTTGAAAAATTTCTGTACCTAAAAAATTTCATTTTAGGAGTTTTGTGTTCACATACCGGCCCACGTGGCCGACAATTACTCCTTATCTATATATGGGTTAGTAGGGGGGGATTGGTTTCTCCATTTTAAAAGGCACCTATTTCTAGGCACCTCCGTTTTACATACACCCTTTGATTTTACTAAGTTCCTTGGCCATATCATCTAAATCATATTTCATATACTCTAGATAACTTTCTATGTTCCCAAGCACTCTACCTGTATACCCACCTCTTAAGTACTCACAATAATCTTCTAATTTATCATCATTTTTCATTTGTACACTACCTAAAACACTACCATTTTTACCCTCAAAAATGACGCTTAATCCCTCTATTTTTACTGCTTCAACTGCATTTTTATTAATTAATTTATTGTTATCTACATCTATAAACATTTTATTGCTCCTTTTAATTTATTCTTTCTTTATAAATTTCCTGCTTCTTGCAGTAGTTTAGGCGATAGTATCTACACCCACATCCTTTGATACTTCTAGCCTGCGATAGTTTAGATAGTTTATCCTTAAACTTCCTCTTACTTCTTAAAATACGTTTATACTTCTTATTTTAATTTTATCTAACCTACTTTTACTTCTAACTGTCGAAACTATCGCAAACCTTGGTATTACTACAAACTACTATCTACAAACTATCGTTTTAACTGTCGGAAAGTCTTACTTTAGGCCTTTATAAATTGGCTCACTGTTAGAATTAGTGCAATGTCCTCATAATAAATATTTCTACCATCATGAGCTTTCTTAAGTCTTTTCTTCATATCCAGTCCAAACCTTGTTCTATTGTCAGGGGTTTCATTATTAGCCCTACACCACTCTACATATCTAGCATATAGTTCTTTGGCCTGTACTCTATTTCCCTTCTTCCCAATGGTACAATCACAAAGAAATTGCTCTAGAATATCACTTTCTTCTTTAAATTCATAAATAGCATCTAGGATAGCATCAGGCTCTTTTAATCCCTCTTCTAAATACATATCAATTCCTTGAATGCACCACCAAAAGATACCTTCTACTTCTTTCATAAGCTTATCCTTTAAATGCTTATCCTTCTTATGCTCTGGTAAATTTAATGCAAACGGAATGATCTTTAGTCTTCTCCATATCCCTTTATCTGTTCCTACTACCTCAGGTGTATGATTGGTAAAAAGCCACAGCTTGAATTGGGGAGTGAAAGAAATAGGCTCACAATAAAGTCTTCTAGCTGTTACTTTATCTTCCCCTGTTAATTGTTTAATAAGGCCTTCATTAAACCTTACCCCCTTGTTACTCTCTACACACACTACAAACCTTGCATCCATAAGATTGATAATGTCAGGGCTAGCTTCTGATCCTTGCCTTATTTGCGATATAGTTTCTGCTTGTGGGCATTTCACGTAGTCATTAAGCACATAACTTAATATATCCTTAAATACCCCTTTTCCATTAGCTCCATCACCATATCCTATAAACATACATTGTTCCTTAGTAAAGCCTGTCAAACTATAACCTATGGCTTTCTGTACATATCTTATGAGCTCCTTATCCCCTAGAAAGATTTCGTCTATAAACTTCTCCCAAGTAGGCGCCTTTGCTCCTTCGACTATAGGAATACTCGTGGATTGCGACAGATAATCTTGAGGGTTGTGTGGATAACATGTTTTCTCTAGAACGTTATAGGTGCCTTCAGGTGTGTTCAAAAGCTCACGTCTTGTATTGAAGTTGGTAGAGACTGTAGGTAAAAGATGCTTTGTCTCATTGAGTATAGAAGTCTTCCCTCTATTACTCCTACAGCTCTTTAGATGTATTGCATAAAGCTTTTCTTGCTTTTTACGTTTTTTATCATCTTCTATATCTTTAGTTAGTAACTCAAAGTCGTCTTGCATTCTATCTATCATTTGATTAGCAAGTAATCTTACTCCATCCACTCTATCCTCTTGCCATTTCACTCCGTTATAGATAAACCACTTATTAAGGTCATAGGCATAACAAAGAGAATCACCAAAAAGCTGTGCCATTGTATGAGCATTATCTGTATCATCTAACCTATAATTTTTTAGTGGTATCTTCTCCTCTAGTACCTCTTGATCCTTTTTCTCTATGAGTTCTAGAAGTTGGTACTTTGTATGTCCTTCTTGAATATAGTCCGTTACATCTCCATGTGGCTTATCACTTGGTATGACTACTTTGACACTTTTTGCAGTCGTGCATAAATCTTGTATCATTTGCCTACTTAACTTCTCACCTGCTTCATCATTATCTTGAAGAATGATAACGTCTAAGCCCTCAAAGTAATTTGCTAACTTTTTATACCAAGCTGTCGCTCCACCTGCTGTCGTAGCTAATAAGCCTAATACCTCCATTGTATGAACGTCCTTTTCACCTTCTACATAGTAGATAGGTTCTTGCATGTCTTTTGCCTTTTTTATAGCTGATTTATTGTATAATGTCTTTTGCATGTCTTTAAAGATATCTTTCCATATAACGTTATCACCATCTAATCTAAAGTGTCTTATTTCCTTGCCTTGATAACGTGCCTTATAGTACAATATCTTTTGAATATCGTCATCATAATAAGGGTATAATTCTTGCAACGGTAATTCTCCCTTTTTTTGATGGTGCCACACCTTTACTTTATCCTGCCAAGTTAGAGTAAGGGTGTTATTTTGTTTAAATAGATGTTTTAACTCAAGTCCTATACTTGCTAATATACTTTGTGTGTCACATCCTGCATGACAATGAACAAGTATTCTATCATCTACCTCTTTTATAGATAAACTTGGCTCCTTATCCCTATGAGCAGGACATATACCTATGTAGGAATTTCTCCCATTACTTTTTATGTTTTCTAATCTACTTATTAACTCTTCAATTCTCACATCGTCTTCTCCTTGTTGTCATTTTCTTAGCTCTCTTCAAAAAATAATTTTTCCACACTACTTTGCAACGCATCAGCTAATTTCAGCATTAAATCTTTAGTCACCTTATCATCTCTGCCATTTTCAATACGTGATAATATACTCCTACTAATCCCCACTTTTTCACATAATTCTTTTTGTGTTAATTTGAGCCTCATTCTAGCAAACTTTACATTCATTTCTATCACCTCCTCATTATATATACTATAGTAACTTTTTTAAATATTTTTTTAAGTACTATAGTGTGTTACCATTGTATCCTATCATAGACATTTCTTTTCAGTCAACACTATAATGTGTATTATAATATTTTTCCATATAGATACGCATACTATAATGTGTTAAACTATTTCTATCTCACTTCGGAGGTATTTTTTATGTATGGTGATAAAATTAAAGAATTACGAAAGAATCGTAAGCTATCTCAAAAAGATTTAGCTGACCAATGCGGATTATCTATTTCTTATATCCAACAAATTGAATCAGGTAAGAAAAATAACCCTTCTTTAGAAGCTCTTACAGCTATTGCCGATGTACTTCAAGTTAATATCTACTCTTTATTAGATAATGATATGGAAGAATACCGTAACCAAATACACCTTAGTAATTGTCTAGACTGGCTAAAACCTATTCTTAATCCTTCTGATTTTCCTACTGATGAAGATAATATTTTACATGGATATACTCTTCATATCTTACAGGCTCTTCAATCTGCCTATGAGAAAGAGGATATTCGAGAAGAATTTTATGCTGATACGATGCACTTTCTAACTTATCTATCTTATCGTTATGGATTTGATCCTCTTGAAAATAAACTTATTACTAACCCTGAACAACAAGAAAGGCCCTAAGTGATTTAACACACCTAAGGCCATTTTTTATTGCTATTATTTCATTCTTATTTGTTTTTTAGTATGTTGATTAAGAAAACTATCAAGTGGATTGATGCTACTAAGCTTTTGTAAATCGTCTGCGTACATACTGACATACCCCTTAACAGTTTCAAGATCCTTCCAATTACCAAGTCTTTGTACACTAAATAAATCTGCACCATTTAAAATAAGTATCTTAGCGAAAGTATGTCTCATAAGATGTATAGAAGTCTTGTACACCCCTCTTGATTTGTTATAACGTTCTACTGCACTTTGCATCCCTCTTGCTGAAAGTTTGGTTCCTGCCTCGTTACAAAAAAGGTAATCTTCTTCTGTTCCTTCTCTTATTTCCATATACTCTTGCAATATGTCACATAAAGCATGGCTTAGAGGTAGCGTTATATTATCTCTTGTTTTCATATGCCTTGTTGTCCACTCCATGCTCCTTAAATTAATATCACTTATTTTTATATGACTTACTGTTGAAAGCCTTTGTCCTGTAGCTAAGAAAAAGTTTAAAAGTACCCATGTACGATATTCTGCAAAGGTAACCTTGTCCATATTGGGTCTTACTAAAAGTTTTATAAGTTCTTCTTCTGTATAATAACCTTTTGCATCTTTAGTTACTGTTAGCATAGTGATCTGTGGCATTTCTTCAATCGCTCCTATACTTAAGCCATAACGCAATATGGCCTTTATACCTCGTAACTGGGTATTAATACTTACAGGCTTCATAGTCCCTTTAAGAAATAAGATATAATCTCTTATAAAATTTGTATCTATCTCTTCCAAATAAATAATATCCTTGAACTTATAAAGCATATGGGTACAGTTGGTGTAATAGATAATTGTCGCTTCACTTAAATTCTTTGCCCTACATGTTTTTAAATAATCCTCTGATAATTCTTTGAACATGGTCATACTTTGCCTTGAATTACGCATAACAATCTTCTTCTTCATATAAAAAACCTCCAAGTATGCACGCTAGATCCCTAAAAAATACATCAAGAATCTAGTACTCAAACTCAGAGGTATCATCAACTTTTTTCACATTTACAACAACAAAAAACCTTGAAGTATCAATACCTCAAGGTCACTTTAGTGCGATTGGGGGGACTCGAACCCCCAAGCCCGTTACAGGCACTAGATCCTTAGTCTAGCGCGTATGCCAATTCCGCCACAATCGCGTATTCCTTTTGAAGACATGATTAATTATATCTAAGAATAGGACGTTTGTCAACTACTTATTTCAATTTTATTTTTAAAAATATTTATCTCTATTTCTTATATAAAATTAAGCTTTTTTAAGGGAAATTTAATTATTATTCTTTAATTATATATGATAAAATAAAGTTAACTTGTTTTAGGAGGTTAATACCATTGAAGAAAATATGGGACACTTATTATGTTAAAATTGCCCTTTATACCCTTTTTGTCATTGTAGCTGCCATTTTAGTTTATCGTATTTCTTCTAATACAGATAATATTATCCCACATGTGTATGCTTATATTAAATCTATTATTGCTATATTTACCCCTATTCTGTACGGCCTACTCATTGCCTACTTACTTAACCCTGCAGTAGCCTTCTTTGAGCGCTACCTAATTAAGTGGACACATTCGACTACATTTAAAGATTTTAAGAGACTTCGTCTTTTATCTATTATCATTGTTTATATCTGTATATTTGGTACACTTTTTTTAACAATTCGTTTCCTTGTACCTCAAATTTTAGATAATATTAAAGTCCTCTTTAATAACTTACCAACATATCTAGATGAACTTAAAGATATAATTGCACAGCTCCAACACACGATTAACCAAAATATTTCTTACCCTGATGTAACGCAGTTCGTTAACGAAATTATTAATCCAAGTAAAGTAAGCCATCTTGTTGATTTCGCCTCACTTTCCAAGGCATTTGATCATGTTATTTCAGGAACTATGAATCTTACCGGAACTATTCTTAATCTTATCATTGGCATCATGATTGCTTCTTATGCTGTTATGCAAAAGGAAACATTCACAAATGGTTCAAAACGCTTGATCTATGCACTATTTAGACAAAATACAGCGAATAAAATTATTAGTATCGCATCAGAGTCACATACGACTATTATTAGATTCTTTGTAGGTAAGTCACTAGATTCTTTAATTATAGGAATCATTTGTTTCATTGTTCTTTCTATCATGAAAAATCCATATGCACTACTTCTCTCCTTTATTGTGGGACTTTTTAATATGATTCCATATTTTGGACCATTTATTGGAGCAATACCAGCTGTCATTTTAACACTATTTGAAGGTATTCCAGCCGCTATCGGTGTAGCAATTTTCATCTTCCTCCTTCAACAATTTGATGGCCTATATCTTGGACCAAAAATATTAGGAGAATCTATTGGAATTACACCATTTTGGATTATCTCAGCTATCACAGTAGGTGGTGCTATAGCAGGTCCATTAGGTATGTTCTTCGCTTCACCAATATTAGCTGTTATTCTCTCTATTACAAACAGATGGATTGATAAACGCCTAAACACCAAGCGTATCGACCTACCAAAACTTTCTCCAGATGAAATTATCCCTCACACACCACCTCATTTCAATAATCCCGAGGAATAATCATTTTTAATTTATTACACAAGAAAGGCATCCTCGTTAAAGGATGCCTTTCTCATTCATATTTAAAATAAAGTTGCAATTTTTTGCTCTAGTACTTGTTTTGGAAGTGCACCTACTGTTGTTTCTACTACTTCACCATCTTTGATGAAAATGATAGTAGGAATACTCATGATATTGTATTTAGAAGCAATAGCACGATTTTCATCAGTATTTACTTTACCAATTTTAACTTTTCCTTCGTATTCTGTAGCTAATTGGTCAATAATTGGAGCCATCATTTTACATGGTCCACACCAATCTGCGTAGAAATCTACGATAACAGGAATTTTTGATTCTAATGCTTCCTCTTGGAAGTTTGCATCTGTAAATTTAAATGACATTTTTAATTCCTCCTCTGTAGGGACTATATTTAAATATCATAATATAGCGTTTTTGATTTTGCAATGTTTTCTTTATTATTATTTCTTAATTTTAAAATTCCATTCATCTACTTTTTCTTCTAGATAGGCATCCATTTCCTCTAAAGAATCCATGAGATCTTTGACTTTACTGTTTTCCTTAAAGCTATGTCCCTTATCAGGATTTTTATACATCTGCTTTTGCTTTTTAATAGCCCGTTGCCTATCTTTTTCATAGAGTAAGGTTCTTGCTTTATATTGAAGTTCTTCAAAAAAGCGCATCCTACCACCTCATTTACCCATTCCTTACAGTATATGAGGTTTATAATGTAGATATTATTTTTTAGGAGGCACTGCCTCTAATCTATTGATTGTAAAACCCATTTCAGAGAATTTTTTCTCATACTCTGTCATGATATTATCTTCCATATCACTATTATGAAGATCAAGAGTTACATTTTTCATTAACCAACCTTCAAGTGAAAACTCTTCTATCGAAGATGCAAATAAACCTTTATTATCTGTTTTAAAGTGAACTTCACCTTTTTCACCTAAAATAATGGCATATTTTTTAAGGAAGTCTCTATAAGTAAGACGCTTTTTAGCATGTCTTTTCTTAGGCCATGGGTCAGAGAAGTTAAGATATAATCTATCAATTTCTCCTGCTTCAAATATATCTAAGCACTTTGCCATATCTTCAAATACAAACACTAAATTTTCTGGCGTTTCCTCACGATTTGCTTTTTTACAAGCTTTATAAACAACTGTTTCGGCTCTTTCTGCCGCTACGTAGTTAATATCTGGATTCCTTCTTGCAAGTTCAGTAATGAATCCCCCTTTTCCACATCCAAATTCTACATGGATTGGATTATCATTACCAAAAAGTGTGTGCCATTTGCCTTTATAAGCAGTTGGCTCTTGAACAACTCTTTCATCTTGTGCTAAGTATTCAGTTGCTCTTGGGTCTCTTCTAAGGCGCATATTTATCCCCTCCTGGCTTTCTTTTAGTACATACTACCTGGAGCTGCTTCTTCATCTTGATGCATAACAATTTTGATACCAGCACTAGCACCAATTCTATCAGCACCGGCTTCTACCATTTCTTTTGCACCTTTGAAATCTCTTACACCACCTGATGCTTTAACTAAAGCTTTGTCTCCAACTGTTTTTCTCATAAGTGCTACGTCAGCTGCTGTAGCACCACCTGTACTAAAACCTGTTGAAGTTTTTACAAAGTCTGCGCCAGCTTTTACAGAAAGCTCACAAGCTTTAACTTTTTCTTCATCTGTAAGAAGGCATGTTTCGATAATTACTTTAACGATTGCTTTATCGTTAGCAGCATCTACTACAGCTTTAATATCTTGTTCTACAATATCATAGTCTCCATCTTTAAGTGCACCAATGTTGATTACCATATCTACTTCTTGTGCACCATTTTGGATAGCAATTTCTGTTTCTCTAGCTTTAATCTCACTAAAAGTTGCACCTAATGGGAAGCCTACTACTACACATGTTTTAACATCTGTACCAGCAAGAGCATCTGCAACTAATTTTGTATAATATGCATTCACACATACTGATGCAAAATGATATTGTTTTGCTTCTTCACACAATCTAAGTACATCTTCTTTTTTTGCTTCTGGTTTTAAAATTGTATGATCAATATAGCCTGCTAAATTCATTATGCCACCTCACCTATTCTTTTTATTTAGTATAAGATATTTATATTTTTTCTATGAAAAAATCTTCTTGTAGATTATACCATTATTTATAGTCTTTTTCTATCCTTGTATTTTATAGTTTTACGCTATCTTTTTATAATTTATTTTTATTTAATCAAAAAGGAGGAGTATTTCTCTCTCCTCCTTTTTACCTAAATTCTTACAATCCAATAGCCATAATCTCCAGGTTTTAAATTGTCCCCTGTTCGTCCTCTGAAAGCTTCTATTTTATCTATAGAAAGGATAAAATTCCTCTTTGTATTATACATATCCGGAATGCCTATATAGTATTGCTCAATATCTTTATCTCTACCTAATATAAGGAAACCAAACTTATGGTAGCAATAAGTAATGACAGGATTTGTACACCACTCATATGAAAACTGCGGCATAGAAATCAGTTCTGCCATAGAAATTCTTACCCACTCTATATGTGGATCTTTTTCTTCAAAAGGCTCTATAGGCGAAGAATCGTTAAAAATATCTCTTACTCGCGCAATATCACATTTATACGCACTTGTTTCATTTTCTAATGGAGTTTTTTTTTCCTTTAATTCTTCCCCTATATTATTTTGGATATTTTTAAGAACACTTTCTATCTGGCTAAGGTACTCTTCTTCTTCTTTATCTACCCTATTATTAGTAGGTCTCATTTGAGGTCCTACATATATAGGACTCACACTTTCATTAATAATACTTTCTACTTTTTTTGCCAGATCTTCTTTATTAGCTGCACGTGCAAATGCCTCTTGTAATCCTCTTAAAATCTCAATTTCTGTTATATCTCCATCTTCAGAAATTGGCACATAAATTTTGCACTCACATTCATCAGAGGTAGCAGTAGAGTCTGACTTATCCCCTTCTTCTGTCATAGGCGCAATCACATGGCATTCACTTTCTTTTTGTTTCGCTTCAGATGTAGGCTTTGATTCACATTTTTCTGGTTTAGGCATAATCATAGGGTCTGGCCCCTCTTCATCCTTCATAGGTGTAATTACATAACATTTACATTCCTTTTTGGGTGGGACAATAACTGGATCTGGATCTGGTATAATCACAGGTCCCGGTCCACCTTCTGGTTCTGGCATGATCACAGGTCCTGGCTCTTCTTCTGGCTGTGGTATAATCACAGGTCCTGGTTCGCCTTCTGGTTCTGGCATAATCACAGGTCCTGGTCCACCTTCTGGCATAACAATCTCTGTTATAGGCTCTACTTTTGGTTCTACTTTAATTTCTTCCTTAGGCTCCACCTTTGGTTCTACTTTAACTTCTTTCTTATGTTCTACTTTTGGCATAGGTTTAGGTATGGGTGCACATTTTTCAGTTTCACTAGTTGCTGGTGCTGATTTTTTAGGCAATGCACTTTCAAGCATACTTGTAATTAAGTATTTTCCTTGTGTATAGCCTATAAGTATTGTATCGGTATTCCCTATAGAATCACCTTCTACGATCACTGCCGCACTATCAATATCTTTCCCCTTTAAACCTGTTCCTTTAATATTGTTTAAATCCACTTTCCAAGTTACTTGCTTATTTCCATCACAAACATTAATGCATCCAAGGCGCACTGCCTTATTTTGGTCTTTACTAATTAAGTATACTGTGTATTCTTTTGGTAATTGGCGTAGGTTCTGAACATAACATTTTACAATACCAGGTGATGTAATAGTAATATGTCCTGTTGCTCTCGCCCCATTCTTGCCGTATCCTGTTACATTTTCCTCCAAACAAATTAAAGTATTCAAATACATAGTACTCCCTCTTTTCTTGTCCAAACTTAATACTATATATATGAATAAAAATACATACTTAGAACATTTTTTTGCCTAGAACAAAAAAATGTCCTAAAAGGTGTTTTAATACTACCTTTTAGGACATGCATTTTAATTAGTTGTTTGTATGTGCAATAACTTCAATTTCTACTTTCGCATTTTTAGGAAGTTTGCCTACTTCTACAGCACTTCTTGCTGGGAAAGGTTCTGTAAAGTACTGTGCATAGATTTCATTTACTGCTACGAAATCATTGATGTCATCTAAAAATACTGTTGTTTTAATAACATTATTAATAGATGAATCTGCTGCTTCTAATACAGCCATAAGGTTTTTACATACCTGATGAGCTTGCTCTTCAAGTGTTTCTCTCATTTCCATTGTTTCTGGATTTAAGCCAATTTGACCTGATGTATACACCATTTCACCTACTACTACAGCTTGTGAGTATGGTCCGATTGCTTTTGGTGCTTTATCTGTTGATACGATTTTTTTAGTCATTTAAAGTTACCTCCTAAATTGATTTCTATAATTTAGCATACTGCTTGTAACCACCCAATATGCTGAAATACTCACTTTCTTTGCTAACTTTTCCAAGTGCAATAAGCATGTTTGCATCTTCAAGATGCCCTTCTAAGTCTACAAAGAAGAAGTAATGCCACGATTTCTCTCTAAGTGGCCTTGATTGTATCTTAAGCAAATTGAGTCCATTATAAGCAAAATGGGACAAAATATTATAAAGTGCCCCACTTGTATGTTTAGTAGTAAATACTATACTTACTTTATCACATTCAGGAGTGATTTGCATGGTTTTTGATAAAATAATGAATCTAGTGAAATTATTAGATTTCGTGTTAATTTCTTCTTGTAAAATGTGTAAATTATAAAGTTTAGCCGCACGCTGGCTACAAATAGCTGCCTTAGAAACATCATTAAGTTCACTTATATACTTTGCTGCCATAGCTGTATTAGCATAAGGAATCTGCATAATTTTCGGATGATTTTTTAGGTACTTTTGACACTGCCCTAGGGCCTGTGGGTGGGTATAAACTTCCCCAATATCATCTAGAGTAGAACCTTCTATCCCTACTAGATGATGCGTCACCTTTACTATCTCTTCACCTATAATATAGAGGTTATACTTCCTAATAAGATCATAAACATCTATTACCTCTCCTGTATAGGAATTTTCTATAGGCAATACACCATAATCTATGTCTCCCTTTGTAAGCGCCTCCATTACATCTTCAAATTCGTCATATCTGCTATATGACGCTTCACTTTCCTCGAAATAACTTTCAGCAGCTTCCTCACTAAAAGATCCCCTTACGCCCTGATAACCTACTTTAGGCTTTTCTACCTTCTGCGTGTTTAGTCCTTTTTCGATTCCTGCTAATAGACCTAGGTCATCTATATAAAGTTTCTCTATAGATACTTCTAGCTGTTTTTTTATCCCCTTATAATTTACATCTTCCATATTATTGTCCCCTTCTAATTGTACGACCTTCTATCTCTACATATTTTCTCATTTTATCTACAGCTTTAGCGAAGCGGTCTGGTGTGATAGATTGTGGCCCATCACATAAAGCTTTCGCCGGGTTATTATGCACTTCAATGATAACACCATCTGCTCCAGCTGCAATAGTTGCCATACACATTGGCTCAATCATATAATTAAGACCAGTTGCATGGCTTGGATCAACAATAACTGGAAGGTGACTCATTTTCTTCACAGCTTGAACCGCCGATAAGTCTAAAGTATTTCTTGTATAAGTTTCAAATGTACGAATCCCTCTTTCACAGAGAATAACATTTTCATTACCCCCCGCCATAATGTACTCAGCTGCCATTAACCATTCTTCAATTGTAGCAGAAAGCCCTCTCTTTAATAAGATTGGTTTATCTGTTTTACCAAGCTCTTTAAGGAGTGCAAAGTTTTGCATGTTTCTTGCTCCTACTTGGATAACATCTACATCCTTCACAAATTTTTCAATTGTTTCAGGGTACATGATCTCTGTTACAATTGGAAGCCCTGTAACTGCTCTTGCTTTTTTAAGGAGCTCTAAACCATCTTCTTCAAGACCTTGGAATGCATAAGGAGAAGTACGTGGTTTATAAGCACCACCTCTAAGGAAAGTTGCTCCTACACTTTGTACACTCTTAGCTATTTCTGTAATCTGATCTTCACTTTCTACCGAGCAAGGACCTGCAATAATAGCAAATTCATCCCCACCAATACTACTCTCACCTACTCTAATAATGCTATTTTCAGGATGGAATGCACGATTTGCTTTTTTGAAAGGTTCTTTTACACGCATTACCTTATGAATACGCTCATCTGTTCCTATGTCTTCTAGTGTAATTTTAGATGTGTCTCCAACTAAACCCAAAACTGTACACTCACTACCCTCTATAGGATGAATCTGTACCTCATAACTGTCTACAAGTTCACTTATTAAATTGGTTACATCTTTTTGCCTAACGCCTCTTTTTAATACAATAATCATATGAATTGCCCCTTTTAGTTTAATTTTATATATAAAAAAAGCTCCATGCACGCTATATGCATAGAGCTTAGAATAATCTAAGGAAACGGGATATGAAATGATATCACCCTAATACAGTATATAGCGAACGTTTATTTTTTTCACAGCAAAAAGTACCAGCGCTAAAATAAAAGTAGCCCCAGCTAAAAAAGAATGTATAAAATTTTGCTGTAATAAACATTGCTATACGATTCATTTCTTTTCCTCCATTAATTTAAATTAAGGTTTATTATATGCTTTTGCTTTTTATTTGTCAATTAAGTTTTTTCTATAATTGTCTATATAATTCGAGAGCATTGCGTAATCATCTAATGAAAGTGTTTCTCCTCTAGTGCTCGCACCTATCCCACTTTCATCTAAAACATTTTTAATCTCTTCTTTGCTAAGACCTAAATTACCATTTGAAGCAAGGGTGTTAAGAAGAGTTTTACGTCTTTGCGAAAACGCTGCTTTTATAATTTTAAGTAGTTGTTCTTCATCATTGATGTCTACAATAGGTTCTTGATGAAGTGTAAGTTTAATAACTGCTGAATCTACATTTGGTCTTGGCATAAAGCAGTTTTGTGGTACATTAGCTACAAGATAAGTATCACAATAATATTTCATAGCCACTGTAATAGCACCATATTGTTTACTTCCTGGGCCTGATGCCATACGATCTGCTACTTCTTTTTGAACCATAACTGTAATACTTTCAATTGGTAAGTTATGTTCAAGGAGCATCATAATAATTGGAGTTGTAATGTAATAAGGTAAGTTTGCTACTACCTTAATACGTCTATTTGGAGATTCTTCTGCAATAAGTTTATGAAGGTCTACTTTTAAGACATCCTTATGGATTAATCTAAAGTTCTCACATCCCCCAAACTGTTCTGTAAGGATAGGGATAAGCTGATCATCAATTTCAATCGAAATAACTTTACCTGCATTATCAATTAAAGCTTGTGTTACACTCCCAATCCCAGGTCCAATTTCAATTACACAATCCTCTTTAGTAATTTCAGCAGCATTTATGATTTTATCTAAAACGTGTGGATCAATTAAAAAGTTCTGACCAAACTTCTTTTGAAACACAAAAGGATATCTATTAAGTACAGCCTTAGTACCTTCTGGTGTTGCTATTCGGGTCATAATACTTCCTCCTTTATTTTTTCTATCATATCATATATTTTAAAGTTCTGCATAGCCTAGTCTTTTTAAAGCGAAAAAAAGGATGAACCTTCGCTCATCCTTATTATATCCATTATTTAATTTTAATAGTTTTTACGTTCCGCCTGAACGTCGATATTTTGGTCTTTTAAGATATAAACTTCTTTATCACGTCTTCCAAAGCTTCTTGCTTCACTACGTGTATTCATAAATAAGTCAATATCATGACCCTTAATCGCTCCGCCTGTGTCACCTGCTATTGCGATGCCATAGTCTTCTACATATAGAATCGTTCCAAGAGGGATAACCTTAGGGTCTACAGCAACCATTCCTACAAATGTAGGTCTTCCACTTGCTGTAATACCAGCCCATTTATCACCATCAATGTCTGTATAAGCTGTCGCTTCTAAAGTAAGTGCTTTTGTATACTCATAAGTTTTTCCAGTAGCAGAGTCTTTAATAACGTTCTTTTTGCCTTCTTTAACCACTTTTGTTTGTGGCTCTGTTAAAGTAATTTCTTGTTTGATGGTTTCAGATTGTACTTCACCACCAAAACGCACGATTTCAACTGTTTTTTCTGCAAGGCCGTTTACGCCTTCTGTGATGACTTTTTGTTCACCCGGTGCAAGATTTGCTGTTTCTTCTACTTTCACTTCAAAAGGAATTTCTTCTTGAACGATTTCAATTGAAACTTCTCTTGTCTTTACTTCTACATTAAGGCCATCTTCAACAGGTGTATCTAACGCTGGTGTTATAGTACTATGTTCATCAATTTTAATATGTCTATTCTCAATTAATTCACCAACTGTTAAGGCTGTTGTCTTTAATGTGCTTGTAGTACCATTTACGTCTACATTTACTGTAGGCCTCCATCTCTCAACAACAATTTTCATACCATCTTCTATTGTTGTGTCTAGGCTAGGTTCTACCACATCTTTTTCACCTAATACAATTTCTTGTGCTTTTAATATATCTTCTACAGTATTGTTTAATGTCTCATATTGTGTTACTTTCCCATCTTCTACAATAGCAACTGTTTTCGATAGGGATTGATACGCTGTGATTGTGCCTGTTCCAAGCATAAACAGCGCTACAATCAATAAAGCTATCCTACTTCGATTTTTCATGATTACCTCCTTGAATTCGGTTGCTACTTTGATATTAAAGTTTAGTATTATTTTTATTTATCAAAGCAGTAAGGTTTCACCCTCTCATTTCTTCAATCGTGCTAATCGGCGCTTTACTGGAAATAAAATATAGCTCATTTTTTACAAGCTACAATATAAATTGTAATATAAATTGGCTTTTAAATCAAGCCTTTTGTAATACTTACCCTTAACCAGCACGTTTTTTGCCATTTTCCATTTCCCTGGATACTTTATTTTTCAATGGTTCTAGCCAGAGTTTAAAATTTTTTCCATTTTTCCAATTTAATAACTTCGTAACATTTACTTAATAACATTTATATGCGTATTTTTAAAATCTATTACTAAAATTTAAAAATTTAGCTCTCTAATCAAATTATTTACCAAAATTATACAATTAATACGCCTGTTATCTATTTTTGTATCTTTATATAAATATACAACTAGTTTAGTTATACTATACTTTCTTTAACTTTTTAAATTTTATCTTTCTCTTAATTTTTACCCATAAAAAAATGGAGACTTTTTTGTCTCCATCCTTGATATTATCTATATTCTACAGCCTGACTATTTTTCTATTCTAAATAGCCTTTTTGTATTTTCCATTGTTACTTTAGCTACTTCTTCCTCTGTAATACCTTTAATTTCTGCTATTTTTTGAATGACATAAGATAAGTAGGAAGAATCATTACGTTTACCTCTATGAGGAACTGGTGTCAAATAAGGGCAGTCTGTTTCAATTAAAATTTTATCTAATGGAATATGTTCTACTACTTCTACTGCTTTTCTAGCATTTTTAAAAGTAAGAGATCCACCTATTCCAATGTAAAATCCACGTTTTACATATTCTTTAGCTAATTCATGGCTGCCTGAAAAGCAATGGATTACACCTTCTTTAACTCCACTTGCTACAATGGTATCAAAAGTAAGCTGACAAGCATCTCTACTATGTATACTTACTGGCAGCTCTAACTTCTTAGCTAATTCTAATTGCATTTTAAACCATTTAAGCTGATTTTCTTCTGTAGAATGGTTATAGTAAAAATCAAGACCAATCTCTCCAATACCTACAACTTTAGGATGCATAGTCATTTCTTCTAACTCTTCAAGGTCCGTTAGAGTCATTTCATCTACTTCATGAGGATGAACTCCTACTACAGCATAGATAAATGGATACTCTTCTGCTAATGCAATGCTTTCTCTAGAAGAAGGCATATCTGCCCCTACATTTATAATATAACCGACACCTTTTTCATGTATATCTTTTAAAAGTGCGTCTCTATCTTCATCAAAACGTTCATCATTATAATGTGCATGTGAATCAAAATACATAGTAATCTCCTTTTAATGTTTCATTCTTACTAATTTGTATTATAGCAACATTCTCTCAAAAATAAACCACTTCTATAAATAAAAGGCTATCCATAATGGTAGCCCGTTTTCTAATCTTCAATACTTAGTACATTATAACCTGCTTCTTCAATAGCCACTCTTACAGACTCATCAGAAACCGTTCCTTCTACATAAGCAGCTTTTTCATCTAACTTCACCTCAATATTAGTCACACCACTTAAACCTTCTAACGCTTCCTCAATATGTCCTACACAATGTGCACAACTCATTCCATCAATATTAACTTTCACTCTTTATACCTCCTTATATATTTGATTATTTATTTAATGCATTAAGCATTACAGAAACTGAACTTAAACTCATAGCTGTTACTGCAAACATCGGGTTCAAAAGAAAACTTCCAAATATGTGCAGTACGCCCATAGTTACAGGAATCCCTAGCGTATTATACCCAAATGTTTAGAATAAATTTTGTTTAATATTCCTAATTATTTTCTTACTTAAATCTATAGCTCACGGTACATCCATAAGGTCACTATGCATAAGTACAATACTTTCAGAATCTATAGCAATGCCTACACCTGCGCTTGCTAAAGCTGTTAGACTCTTTCAAAAAGCACATACCTTTCGAGACACTCTTTATAAGTATTATGGGTGTTTTGCTTGAAATTATACAAAAGGGCTGTGATACAACCCATAAATACGTTGCATCACAGCCCTTTCTTAATTTAAATTGCAGTTTCTTCTTTCTCAAAATAATGTGTATACTGCCCTGGATAGCATTCATTCATAATCCACTCTTCAAACTCTAACCAATTACCAATACGCGTATAGTCTATGCCTTCTTTTCTATTATGCGGTCTATCAAATATAATAGGTGTTCCCCCTACTTCTGCAAAATCCTTAATATTATGCAAACCGTCATCTAATAAGTAATCTCCTTTAATCATTTGCTTTTTAGAACATACAATAACATGATTAAGTGGGAAAAATGGCATATACTCCTTAATCCATTCATGTTTTGGCTCCACAGATGAAGGATGTGCTGCTGTTACAATATACATCTCAAATAGATTACTTTTATATAGTCTCTCAAAGACTTCAATGGCATTGGCTACAGGCTCTAATTCCCTAAACAGCTTTGGCCTATGCATAACATCTAGGATCTGCTCACCAAAAATAGATACTAAATCCCAGTCTACACAATCTTCTATAGTAAAATCTGTATCATATTCTTTATTAAATTCTACTATAACTCCCTTAATATATTCTGCTAACACATCATCTTGATCTACTAACAAGATAGGTTTTCTTGCTTGCAAAATCCTCACCTTCTTTCTTATATCGGTCTACTCTTTTATGTCATTTGAAAATGTATGGTACTATTATTTTATTAAAAACCAGCCTTTTCGTTCCTTAATCGCTCTAACTTTTCTATTCTGTCCATAATAGCTTGTTTCTTACGTTTAATAGACTCTGGATTTTGATTATA
Organism: Zhenhengia sp.; assembly: GCF_046966505.1. Classification (NCBI taxonomy): domain Bacteria; kingdom Bacillati; phylum Bacillota; class Clostridia; order Lachnospirales; family Lachnospiraceae; genus Zhenhengia; species Zhenhengia sp. The sequence continues at coordinate 18,231 of NZ_JBKVCH010000011.1, read as the reverse complement.
AGGAGAATTTTTAAACTGAATATCTAGCGTGTTCAGTAATGCTCTTTGTACTTTAAGCTCTTGTTTAATAAGTTTAAGTTCTTCTTTAATGTCCTTCTCCATGTCACACTCCTTATCTAGAAGTAGTCATATAAGGCTACCTCACTTCTAGTTGCTTTAAATAACTCCATAATATGTTCTTTATTCTGATACCATTCCACTGCCTCTACTTTATCTATGTCTTTAAGTGTCTTAAATCCAATTATAAGTTGCATTAATTCTCTTACATCTATTTTAAAATCAGGCTTTTCCTGTACTTGCTGCACCTCTACCTGATTTGCCTTAATAGTTACCTTGAAATAGCCATTGTTCCATTCACAAATATCATCTTCTACCTGTATTATAAAAGTACCTTCTTTTATAAAATTGTAGCATTCTAGGGCCTTAACTACATTAACAATTCTCCCCATCATATAGCTTATAAGCTTTGCTTCACATCTTGGATTAGGTAAGACATCTAAAATTAGATCATGTTCTTTAGCTTCTATACTCACTGTAGTAACCTGCGCATTATGAACATAAATGTAGTTAAAGAAGCTTCTTAAAGCTTTCATACTCGTATACTGCATCTCTACAACTTCCAATTGAAGTTTTTCATGAACAATTTTATAAATCATATAGCCTTCTACTTGGCCTTGGTCATTTCTATAAAGAACAGTGTAATGGTCTAATTTTTTACTTGTACGCTTACCCCATTGCACATCATCACGTATACAAGAACCATTTAGTTGCTTAATGTAAGCTTCATAAAAATCTTTAAGCTCTTGCTCATTCTTTGCTGTTACATAAGAAATATGTCCTTCATTTTTAAAACGTTTTAATCTGTCAACCTCGAAGACATATTGCATGTTATTATAACACCATTTCCACCCTAACTTCTGATAAAATTCATATGAAAATGGAGCAAGCATTGAAAAAACGGCACCTTTTTCATACATGACTTTAAGGCCTTCTTGAATGAGCCTACTACATACGCCCCCACTTCTATACGTACTGGCTGTTGTTACACCTCCAACACCTGCCATAGAAACTGGTTTTGCTTCTATATAAATAGTCTTATATGGTATAGTAATGCAACTTGCTAATACTTCTTCATCTAATAATCCAAGAATAGTCTCTCTATCTGGAGTTGATAGAAGCCAATCTAATCTAAAATCTTCTTCTGTGCACATTTTGAAGCAATAACACATTAAGTCTATAAAACGTTTTTCATATAACTCCTTTTCTTTATTTAGCTCTACTAATCTCATTTTTTTGCTCCTTTTACCTTAAAATACTTTCTCTCTTCATTTTATTTTACTTGTTCCTTATTTTTTTTGCAAAACTTAATTATTTTGGCTTTGAACAAGCAACATTGGAAACATCTTGAAATATTATTAATATATACCATAAAAAAGGAGTTGTTTATTCATGCCACGTATTCCTCAAATAGGTTATAAATTTCCTCAACTTCGTGGAATGAGTAGTAATAATAAGTGGACAGTTGTTTGTAATGCCCCTACATCCTATCTTAAAAATACTAGTTTATTAAGGGGTCCGGATGAAATCCTTCATCAAAATGATATTCAAATCGTACAGCTCCCTAGTCGAACCACAGATACTACTCTTTATATTATAGATCCTAGTGAAATTCTCAGAGCTATCATTCATGATGATATCTCTTCTCCATTAACTGCTTCCCACGTTGTGACTATTGTAGATTCTCTTAAAAAAGGTTATAGGCCTGAAATTCAAAGTGTTTCCAACCAACCTACTAACCCAGCCTGTCCTAATATCCAAAAAGTAGTAGGTGAATATGTTCTTGGCGATCCTCAAAATGTAGACCCATTTCTTTTAGACTTTGTTATTTATGCTTTTGCACTTATTCAGCCTGATGGGTCGCTAGATGTATATTCTAGAAGATATCTTCAGGAACTTGCTAACCTTAGATTTTCAGACCCTAATCTTAAAGTTATATTAGGTATTGGTGGCTGGGGTAATGATGGCTTCTCTGACGCCGCTCTTACACCACAGTCTCGCTACAATTTTGCTAGAGAAGTTAGAAGCTGGGTAGATGAATATGACTTAGATGGGGTAGATATTGACTGGGAGTATCCTGGTAGTAGTGCCGCTGGTATTACTTCAAGACCTCAAGATAGAGAAAACTTTACACTCTTACTCCAAGCATTACGTGATGTATTAGGTTCCGATGCCTGGATTAGTGTAGCTGGCACTGGGGATGCATCTTATATTCGTAATGTAGATATTGCAGGTATTGCCCCTATTATTAACTATTTCAATATTATGGCCTATGACTTTACAGCTGGTGTAACAGGCGCTCAAGGTGCAAGACATCATTCTAATCTTTTTCCATCAGACCTTGCCTTTAACAATATAAGTGCTGATTTATATGTTCAAAATCTTATTAATGCTGGTATGCCTCCAGAACAGCTTCTACTTGGTCTTCCTCTTTACGGCAGAAATGGTGCCACAATTACAAGGACCTTCGATGAAATCCGTAGGTCTTACCTTAACACAAATGGTTATACTGTAAGATGGGATAATGTTGCTAAAGCTCCTTATATCGTTGACCAATTCGGAAACTTCTTCCTTGCCTTTGATAACGGCCTTTCTATTTACTTCAAAGGCCAATATGTTGCTGATAATTGTTTAGGTGGCCTTTTTACATGGCAAACCAATATGGACCAGGCAAATATATTAGCTAATGATATGTATCTTGCTATTAATGACCCAAGAACATTAGAAGAAATCCTTGCACAAGAATATTTAGGTTAAGAAAGAAGCTATATCTATTGAAAACATTATTCAATAAAGTAGCCATGCAGCTTCTGAAACAAAAATAGCGTTAGTAAACTTGTATCTGAATTTGAACATTTTAAAAGATCATGATATAAAAAAGGTTGATGTAAACATTATTTACATCAACCTTTTTATTTGTAAATTATTTAACATCTGCACCATGAACCATTTCACCAAGTGGTCCCACTGCTACTAAGTTACCCTCATCATCTGATGCACAAAGTACCATACCTTCTGAAAGAATACCACGAAGTTTAACTGGTTTAAGGTTAGTTACTACAACTACCTTTTTACCTACAAATTCTTCTGGAGCATAGTATTTAGCAATACCTGATACGATTTGTCTTACTTCATCACCAATTCTAATTTTAGAAACAAGTAATTTATCTGCTTTTGGTACGCGTTCACATTCAATTACTTCACCAATTTTAAGTTCAACTTTTGCAAAATCATCAATTGTAATTTCTTCTTTAGCTGGTTTAGCAGGTTTTTCTTCTACTTTTGGAGCTACTGCAGCTTTTGCTGCTTCCATAGCTGCTTCAAGTTCTGCTAACTCTTTATCTTTATCAATACGAGGGAACATATTTGTGCCTTTTTTAGCATGAACAGAATTTGGCATTGTACCCCATGTATGGATTGTCTCCCAAGCTGTAAGTTCCCCACGACTTAAGCCAATTTGTTCCCAGATAAGCTCTGGTGTACGAGGCATAAATGGTTCAATCATAATACTTACAATACGTAATCCTTCTGCTAATGTATAAAGTACACCTGCAAGTTTTGGTTTGTTTGCTTCATCTTTTGCAAGTACCCATGGCATTGTTTCATCAATGTATTTGTTGAATCTTCTAATCATTACCCAGATATCTTCAAGGGCATTGTTAAAGAAGAGTTTTTCCATATTTTCTTCCATTTTTTGTGTTTGAATACGGACAACTTCTTGTACATCTGCATCAAACTCATTACCTTCATGTACTTCTGGAAGTACGCCGCCTTCAAAGTATTTTTCAATCATAGCAACTGTACGTGATGTAAGGTTACCAAGATCATTAGCAAGGTCTGAGTTGATACGTGAAATAAGTGCTTCATTTGTAAAGTTACCGTCTTGTCCGAATGCAATTTCACGAAGAAGGAAGTAACGGATTGCATCACTACCATAGCGACTTACAAGTGCACTAGGATCTACTACGTTACCTTTAGATTTACTCATTTTACCACCATCGATTACAAGCCATCCGTGACCAAATACTTGTTTTGGAAGTGGAAGGTCAAGCGCCATAAGGATAGCTGGCCAAATGATTGTATGGAAACGGATAATCTCTTTACCTACAAGGTGCACATCTGCTGGCCAGAACTTATTGTAAAGCTCATCATTGTCACTACCATAACCAAGTGCTGAGATGTAGTTTGATAAAGCATCAAGCCATACATATACTACGTGATCTGTGTCAAACTCTACTGGAATACCCCATTTAAATGATGTACGAGATACACAAAGATCTTCAAGACCTGGACGAAGGAAGTTATTCAGCATTTCGTTTTGTCTTGTTTGTGGTTGGATAAATTCTGGGTGATCTTCAATGTGCTTAATAATACGATCTTGGTATTTTGAAAGCTTGAAGAAATAAGATTCTTCTTTTACTTTCTCAACTGGTCTACCACAGTCTGGGCATTTGCCATCTACAAGTTGATGTTCTGTGAAGAATGTCTCACATGGTGTACAGTACATACCTTCATATTCACTCTTATAGATATCACCTTTATCATAAAGTGCCTTAAAGATTTTTTGTACAGTAGCTTTATGGTCTGCATCTGTTGTACGGATAAATTTATCATAGCTAATGTCCATTGTTTTCCAAAGGTCTTTGATCCAATCTACAATGCCATCTACGAATGCTTGAGGTGTTACACCTTCTTCTGCCGCACGGCGTTCAATCTTTTGACCATGTTCATCTGTTCCTGTAAGGAACATTACATCATATCCACGAAGTCTTTTATATCTTGACATGGCATCTGCTGCCACAGTTGTATACGAATGTCCGATGTGAAGCTTATTACTTGGATAGTAAATAGGGGTTGTAATATAAAAAGTTGGTTTGCTCATTACTTACCCGCCTCCTTTGTTTTGTTTTCATTATCTCTTATAGTATTATAGATACAATTGTATCTGTTTACAACACCACTACAGAAAATATTACCTACATTTACTATAGTGTGACTAAATTTTTCAGGTTTCATACTTCTAACTATAAATTATAGATTTTCATTTTTTCAAGAAACTTTTTATAAAGAATAAGCATGTCTGGCTCATTGTCTACATACTTATCTAATTCCTCTATAGCAATCCATTTAACACCACTATTTTCATCTGGTTTAACTCTAAGTAATTCTTCTTCATCTACCTCTACAAGGTATGCAATAGATAAGTGTAAATGAGCTGATACATACACACCTTTTTTAATATGCGCTGGTACAGGTAGTACATCTAAAGAAAGTATCCCTTCTGATAGAACTTTTACCTCTTGAACGCCAGTCTCTTCCTTCGCTTCCCTGATGGCTACACCTAAAAAATCTGTTTCTCCATCTGTATGACCACCAGTCCATGACCATGCATTGTAAATATTATGATGAATCATTAGTACTTTGTCTCTTGTTTTATTAACAATAAATCCTGAACTTGAAAAATGTGCTACTGGATTTTCTCTTGTAAGCAAATTATCATATGCATCCATACAAGTTAAAATTAAAGCTTTATCTTTTTCTTCTTGTTCATTATAAGGCTTGTACTGTCTTATTTCCTGCATCCACTTTTCCATGTTTTTACTCCTAAGTGCCATTTTCTTTTTATTGTACCACAGCTTCTTCAGGCCTATAAAATATTTTTCTTATAGGTAAAATAGAATATTTTTACACTATGATATAATTTATTTTATAGTTATTATTCACAATTCTTATCCTATTTTCAAAAAATATATTGCAATTGGTTTTTGTCTTATGCTAAACTTCACATTAATCAAATGAACGTACAAACGCCTTGAAAAGGAGAGTAAGTTTAGGATGTCTCTTACCAGAGAGCTTCGGTAGCTGAAAAGAAGCAGAGAATAATAAACTGAATATGGCCTTGGAGTGGTGCACCGACTGCCCTTATAGGGTTTAGGCTGCAACAGGATTCGCCTGTTATAGCGATAGAGTATACTCATCTTATTAGATGACGTACTTGAAGAGATCTATTTCGTGAGGAATAGATGAATTAGAGTGGTACCACGGTGTATATATACCCCGTCTCTATAGCATTAAAAAGCTATAGAGACGGGGTTTTTTGATTGCCTTAAAAAACTTATAGGGAGGCCTAGAAAATGATTGAAATTAAAAATGTTAGTAAAACATTCAAAAGCAAAGAGACTCATGTAGATGCATTAAAAAATGTAACACTTACAATAGATAAAGGTGATATCTTCGGTATTATCGGTTATAGCGGTGCTGGCAAGAGTACACTGCTCCGCTGCATTAATGGACTTGAAGTGCCAACTTCTGGTGAAGTACTTCTCCTGGGCCAGGACATTACACAGCTTAAAGAAAAAGAACTTCGCCATATACGTAAAAAAATTGGCATGATTTTTCAACACTTTAACTTAATGCATAGCAAAACAGTTTTTGAAAACATTGCGTATCCACTTAAAAGTCAAAAGCTTGGTAAATCAACTATAGCCAATAGAGTTAAAGACCTCCTTAGACTTGTAGACCTAGAAGATAAAGTAAATAGCTATCCTTCACAACTAAGTGGTGGTCAAAAGCAAAGAGTAGCTATCGCCCGTGCCTTAGCTACTAACCCAGAAATTCTACTCTGTGATGAGGCTACTTCTGCACTCGACCCACAGACTACACAGTCTATCCTAGCTCTACTTAAAAAAATCAATAAAGAGTTAGGTATTACTATTGTACTTATTACACACCAGATGGAAGTGATTAAAGAAATCTGTAACAAAATTGCCGTTATGGAACATGGCTGTGTTCTGGAAGTTGGCCAGCTTATTGATGTGTATACCCAACCACAAAGTCAAATCACTCAAGATTTTCTGGCAAAAGATATGCACTTTGAACGTTTAAGCCTACCTCACGAAGGTGAAATAGCTAAGATGCTTCACTTAAAATATATAGGAGGTTCTACAGGTTCACCTTTAATCTCTGCTTTATCTCAACACTTTAAAGTAACTGCTAATATTACCTTCGGTAATATTGAGAAACTGCAAGATATCTTAGTTGGGAACCTCGTTATTGATTTACATGGTAGTGAAGAAGAAGTACAAAAAGCGCTTGATTATATTAGACAACATATTGAAGTGGAGGTTATAGATGATGAACGCATTATTACAAGAACTAGTGCCTAATGTTATAGAGTATTTCCCGGAAATGATTAAAGCCCTCAATGAAACTTTTGTTACTGTGGGTATCTCCGGTCTTATCGCTTCTCTTATCGGTATTCCTTTAGGACTTATCCTTCTCATTACAAGTCCTAAGCATATTTTGGAAAACAAAGTAGTATACAGCATACTTTCTAAAGTGATTAATGTCTTTAGATCCATTCCTTTTGTTATTTTGATTGCTGCTATCGTACCTTTTACACGCTTTGTAGTCGGCACAACTATCGGTGTTAAAGGGGCACTTGTTCCTCTTATTGTAGGGGTTACACCTTTTATTGCAAGACAGGTTGAAGTAGCACTTCAAAAAGTAGATAAAGGTGTACTTGAAGCTGCAAAAGCTATGGGGAGTAGTCCTTTAGAGATTATCTTTAAAGTTATTATTCCTGAAGGCCTTCCCAACATCGTGCATGCTGTAACTATTTCACTTATCAGTCTTATTGGCTTCTCTGCAATGGCTGGTAGCGTCGGTGGTGGTGGCCTTGGAAACTTCGCTATCCAATATGGTTATCAATACTTTAAAACGGACATTATGGTTGTGACTGTTATTCTCTTACTTATTATCGTTACCCTTGTGCAAAGTATTGGAGATTACATTGCAAGAAAGCTTACACATTAAATTAAATTAAATTATTTATAGATTGAAAGGATGATAAACAATGAAATTTAAAAAATTAGCTCTTTTAACTTTAAGCCTTGTGACTGCAACTTCTATTTTTACAGGATGTGGTACTAGTGAAGATGTCTCTTCAGATACTACTAAAATAAAACTCGGTGTAAATGGTACAGACTTTAGAATCTGGGATTATATCCAAGAAGAACTTGCTAAAGAAAATATTGAACTCGAAGTGATTAGCTTTGCTGATTACATTCAGCCAAATACGGCTTTAGACCAAGGTGAAATTGACATTAACTCTTTCCAAACTAACATCTACTTTGAACAGTTCAAAGAAGAACATAAATTAGACCTTACAGCACTCGGCAACACTGTATTTGCACCAATGGGCATTTATTCTGACAAACTTGATAATGTAACTGACATTGCAGAAGGTGGGCTTGTAGCTATTCCAAACGACCTTACAAATGGTGGCCGTGCACTTCTTCTCCTCGAAGAAGCTGGTCTTATTGAAGTAGATGATGCAGCTGGTCTCATCCCTACATTAAAAGATGTAACAGCCAATCCAAAGAATCTTAAAATTCAAGATATGGCTGCTAACCAAATTCCACGTTCACTTCCAGATTTAGATTTAGCGCTCATCAACAATGGGGTAGCTGTTGACGCTGGATTTAAACCACTTGAAGACTCTATTTATATAGAAGATCCTGAATCAGAAAACGCTTTCAACTACTATAATATCTTTGCTGTTAGAACAAGTGATAAAGATAATGCAGCACTTAAACGTTTAGTAGAGATTTATCAAACAGACGAAGTAAAAGCACTTATTGATGAAGTTTATGATGGAGCAATGCTTCCAATATTTTAAAATACTTGTATGGGTATACAGAGTGTGTATATAACTTGTTAGGGAATAATTTGTCTTTATAAATATAAATGAATAAAATACTTACGGAGGTAACGAAAATGATTGCTAGGGAAATAATTTTAGATACAGTTGCTGCAATTAATGAGCGTTTAGTAGAGATTAGCCATGCTATTCATGCTAGACCTGAAATAAGTAATGAAGAAGAGTTTGCGTGTGAAATACTCTCTAAAGAATTACAATCACATGGGTTTGATGTAATAACAGATATTGCTGGTCATAGAACGGGATTTATCGCTACCAAATCTAGTAGTAAAGCGGGGGCTACTATTGGATTTCTAGCCGAATATGATGCACTCCCTGGCCTTGGGCATGCATGTGGTCATAACATTATTGGTGTAACAAGCATTGGGGCCGCTATTGCACTAAGTAAAGTTATTGATGATATTGGAGGTACTATTAAAGTATTTGGCACACCTGCTGAAGAAGGTGGCGTAAATGGAAGTGCTAAAGCAAGCTATGTAAAAGCTGGCTTATTTGAAGGAACAGATGTAGCTATGATGATCCATCCAGGTTCTCACAATCAAAAAACACCATCTTCTCTTGCTATTGCACCTATGGACTTTGAATTCTTTGGTAAGCCTGCCCATGCGGCTAGCTGCCCTGAAGATGGTATTAATGCTTTAGACGCTTTACTGCTCTTTTACAATGGTATTGCTGCTTTAAGACAACAACTTACATCTGATGTACGTATTCATGGGGTTATTTTAGATGGCGGTCAGGCAGCTAATATTATTCCTGACTATACTAGAGCACGTTTTTATCTTAGAGCTGCTACAAGTGAAGGTTTACAAGAAGTTATTAGAAAGGTTAAAAGTATTGCAGAAGGTAGCGCACTTTCTACAGGCTGTACTACTAAATACACCCATATTCAACACGTATTAGATAACCTTTCTCCAAATGCTATATTAGATGATATTTTTGCAACTACGCTTGAAGAATTAGGTGAAACAGTTTCTACTGTAGACCGCGCAATGGGTTCTACAGATGCAGGCAATGTTAGCCATGCTATACCAACTATTCACCCTACTCTTAGTATTTCAGATACGCCAATTCCTGCTCATACAGTAGAATTTGCATCAGCTTGTATCTCACCTAAAGCAGATGCTTCTATCAGCCTTGGAGCTAAAACACTTGCTTTAACAGGGCTTAAGGTATTAACTGATAGTGCATTACTTGAAAATATTAAACGTACCTTTACTGCTTAATATTTTTCTTTAATATAGAAAAACACCTTAAAGTAGACTTCAAACCTACTTTAAGGTGTTTTTTCATGCTTTATTTTATAGAATGCCCTACTTCACCTTGTAACTTCTTATAAACATAGAAAGGAATTCCTACTAACATAAGAATAAATATCCACATAGCACTTTCTGAGCCTGCACCATAGATGATGTAAATTGCATAACCAAAAGCAATTAATGAAAGGAACCCATGCTTAAGGAAACTTAATAAGGTTAATTTGTGTTCCTTTCTAAATGTAAGTATGATCTCTGCACATGCTGTTAAGGCATAAGCTGGAATGAAGGATAATGTTGCTAAGTTAATCATAAAGTCAAAAGCTTCTGTTAGGTTAGATACATAGTTTAAAAGTAATAATGCATTTGTACATAAACTTGTGATGACTAATGCTACAACTGGTGTATTGTATTTTGGATGTACTTTTGCAAAGAATTTAGGGAAAAGCCCATCTTCACCTGCTGCATAAGCAAGTCTTGCAGTTGTGAGTACCCATCCACTTAATGCACCTGCAGCGGCAATAACAATACCACCAGAAATAAAGTAACCACCCCATGTAGCACCTGTTACATAATTCATAATATCCGCTAGAGGTGCTTGTGTAGTTGCTAACATATTCTGTGGCATACTTCCCATTGCAAGAACAGATAAGAAAATATAAATGAGTACAGCTAACCCCGTTCCAATAACTGTACTTCTTTTAATATTTTTCTCTGGATTTTTAATTTCTCCCCCTGATATAGTCGCACTTTCAAGTCCTACAAATGACCATAGTGTAATAGCAATAGCTGCTGGAAGTGCCCCTAAGCTGTTTGCCTCTTCAGATACAGAGGTTGTAAGATTTGCTGCATCAAATCCAATGCATGCAATAACCATAAAAACTAAAATAACACCTATTTTAATTACTGTTGTAATAATGCTTACATAGCCTGCATTTTTTACACCTTTATAATTAATATAAGTAAATATCCATAATAATAAGGAAGAAACAGCGAAAGCTAAAATACCGTTTGTCCCAAGTGCTGGAAAGAATGTAGTCAGATAGCGTATAACTGCTGTAATAATAGCTGCATTTCCGATCCAAGATCCTAACCAGAATGTCCATGATACAAGAAATGCCATAAACTCACCGAAAGCTTTATGGGTATAAACAATAGGCCCCCCTGTTGCAGGATATTTTGTCCCAAGGTTAGCAAAAGATAGGGCTAATAACATAGATCCTAGTCCGGTAATCACCCATGCTAAGACAGTAACTATTGGATTTGCCACTTGAGCGAGACTCTGCGGCGATGTGAAAATTCCTGAACCAATCATGTTTCCTACAACAATGGACGTTGCAGCGGCAAGACCCAGTTCACGCTTTAAATGTGTTTTGTTTTTCATGATGTCTCCTTAAGTTGCTAAAATAAACTTTTATCCCTATTATGTGTAAATCCTTTCATTATATAAGTTACTAAGTGCATAGACTAATTCTAAAAATTAGATTATACTTTTCATAAAGTTTATCTAATTTTTAGGAGGTTATACACATGGGATTATTTGGTGGTAGTAAGACAGATAATACATCTCAATTTGAGCGATACCTTATAGAAGGTGAGGTTATTGAGGCTGTTTATCGTCTTGTATTAGATGAAATTTGTTTTACTAACAAACGTATCATCTTTATTGATAAAGAAGCTTTGTCTACAAAAAAACAACTCATTTCACTTCCTTACCATTCCATCTACTATTTCGGGGTCGAAAAAGGTGGAGTTTTCGAATTTGATAACGAAATTAAATTATACACTAAAGGAACACATTTTTCTATTGAATTTAGTAGAGGAACAGATATTTTAGAAGTTGAAAAATTACTAGCCTCCCACATTTGCAAGTAATTATACTTTTTCTGTCATATTTATTAATAAAATTAAAAAGATAGTAACTAGCCTTAAAAGCTAGTACTACCTTTTTTATCTCTTATTATGTATGAAATTAAATAGTGTGTGCTTCATCCACAACTTTCTGTAATGCCTCTAAAGCATCAGCTGGAAGTTTATCAAAGCCACCTTTTTCTGTATCACGAGATTTGATGAAATCTACGCGATCTTGCATACGTTTTTGTAATTGTTCAACGTAATTTTCATCTTCAAGGTTTGGTATGAAACCTTCAAGTTCCATAATTTCAATATCAGAGAATGGTCCCCATGGCTTAAATGTAGCTCTTCCTTCTACTACTGCTTCAAGTGCACCAAGTGTATCTTTTGGTGTTACTTTTTTACCCATAAAGTCCCCTGTATTTACGATATAGCAATCTACGTTTCTTTCAGCAACTAATGCTTTGAACTTTTCGTAGTCATTTACAAGTGGGTATGTTCTAAATGGGTTAGCATATGGCTCAACAACTAACGCATTAGGGTCAACCCCTGGAGCAAGTCTTTCTGCACTTGAACGTTTTGTAGCAAGTGTAGCACCCATTACAGAAGCAAGTTCTGCTCCACTTAATTTAACGATTGGTGGAATTGTAGGGTCCTTCATAATCCAGAAGATTGCATTAACTGGTTCTTCAAATTTATTTACACGATTTGGTGACCAAAGAATAGATTTAACAGCACGACCATTACCATTACGAACATCTTCTGTGACTGGTACAATCTTACCATCTTCATCTACTGTAGCACCACAGTTTTGCATTGTAACAAGGTATTTATTATCTTCACATGTAAGTGGATAATCTTGAGTTTTATCAAAATATGCTGGTTCAAGAGCTACTGATGAGCCATTTTCTGTTGAAATAACAAAAGCATCATCATGAAGTACTGTAATATCGTATTTACCACCATGGCGAGCATGTGTAAGAGTTGATTTACCTGAACCTGAAAGTCCAAATACACCAGCAACGAATGATTTACCTTCACCAAGGTTATAACGTTTTTGTCCACCATGGCATGAAGCATATCCATGACGGTTCGCCATAGCCCACGCAAGGGTTAATGTACCTTTTTTATGTTCTCCAAAGTATCTCATACCTAAGATAGCAGCACAGTTATGTTCTGGATCAAAGAATGTAAGACCCATTGGATGATCTGGATGTGACCAGTCTGGATCTGAGAATATATAAAGATCTCCTTCTGGATACTCTTTAGATTCTGCATACATTTTAGCTACTTCTTCATTAATAGCTTGGAAATTCAATAACCAAGAGTACATAATATTTTCTTGAGTTTCTGGGATACAAAGATGCGCTTTTACTGAGAAGTCTTTATCAAGGCCTACGATTGCTTGTGCATGATACAGTTTTTTAGTACGAGCTTTGTAAATTGCTTCGCTAATTTTAAGAGCATATTCACCTTGATTTACACCAGGTTCTCCCATAATTTTACGAGCTGCTGCTGCGCGCCCACTTACTGCACCGTCATTGAAGAGAAGAATTTTTGTATCATCATCTAAACCAAGTAAATCTGGTCTATAAACAGGAATATCTGTCACGATTGTTCCCGGAGCATTTTTTGCAAGTTTGTAAGCTTCCTTTAATGAAGTTACAGGTGTTACATTATTACCATAAAATGCTGTTTCAATTGTTGTACGAATTTGTCCAAAGATAGGGTTATTCGCACCAATTTCTGTTCTTGGAAATCTAGATTTTGTTGCCATTATGAAATCCTCCTTCGTTTATAAAAAATAATTGTACGCCTATTTAGGAATAATCTTCAAAATAAAATCCTTTCCCAAATCTAATTATCTAATTTGTTACAATATTTGTCAACACAAATTTCAGACATTAATAATAAATTAACAACTTTTATACTAGTTTATCCAATAAATAAAGAGTAGCCTAATGACTACTCCTCTCCCTTAATACATTTATCTATAATGTGCTCTGCTAACCTTTTATGGTAAGTAGCTTGCTCTATTAAAGTACATACTAACAACATAGCCCCTACCTTTTCATCGTGTATTTGCATTTTTTCCATTTCTTCATTGACCATTTCTATACGCTTTTCAATTCCAAAATTGAAATAAGATAACTCCTTATCTCGGCATGCTAAATATGCCTCATAAAAATTTGCTAATTTATGACTATCTAAGTTCTCATCTATTTTTAAGGATGAAAATAAATCTTTTATGTCTCCAATGCTAATAATACCTTTAAGATGGTAAAGAAGAATCATAAGAATAATATGATCTTTAGTATATTTCTTTTTATGTGCAGGCATTAATACCTTATCTTTTGTGTAATTGTTAATCATTGTTTTAGTCAAAAGCTTGTCCCCCTCATAACGCTTTGTATGACTAAGCTTGCTTTCAAACAATGTAATAAGCTGATCCATATATAAATCAAGGTCTGGAATATCTCCAAGTCCTATATATTCTTCAAGGCCTAATTTAGCAACTTCTTCTTCTAACCATTTACTCTCCATGTCCGTAGCCTCCTTGTGTTTCTTGATTTTATCATACCTAATCCCTTTTATAAAATCAAGCCAAATTATTATAGAAACTATATTGACTACAATATGTATATTATGATATATTTTAGTTATAATATTAAGTAGTATTTAAAACTACTTGTCAAGGTTAGGGGATGTTTCAATGAATCAATACATTAGAGAACCTATTAACGCTTATACTCATCTTATAGGTGCCGGCCTTTCTTTTATCGGTACTATATTATTACTTATATATGGTGGCAAAGGTTCGCCACTTACTACAACAGCTATCGTGTCTATTACTATTTTTGGTTTAAGCCTTGTAGCACTTTATACAGCTAGTGGCATTTACCATGCAGTTAGAGCCAATCAAGCTGTTTTACTTAAACTTAAGAAATTAGATCATTCTATGATTTTTATACTTATTGCAGGGTCTTATACACCATTTTGCTTACTTGCTCTTACAGGTGCATGGCAAATTAGTATTATTACCATAATCTGGTCTCTTGCTATTATAGGTATTACCCTTAAAGTTTTCTGGATTAATATGCCTAGATGGATTTCAACAGGTTTTTATATTGGCATGGGCTGGGTTGCTGTTCTTGCATTAAGTCCACTTTCTAAAGCCCTTAATACAGGTGGTCTTACATGGTTAGCATTAGGCGGTATCATGTATACTATTGGTGGTATTATCTATGGTCTAAAAAAGCCAAATATCTCTAAAACATTTGGCTTTCATGAATTATTCCATATTTTTGTTATGCTAGGCAGTGCATGCCACTACTGGTGTGTTTTTAATTATGTACTTTAAACTAAGATAGGATACCTATATAAGGTATCCTATTTTTAATTCCTATTGATTAGCAAGCTTCTTATAAGTATTAGCCATTGTCACTTGCATATAAGGTATAAGCCAAAAGTACCCTATTCCAAAAGTTAATGTTGCTAATATTCCCCATCCTATAAATGATAGCTGCAAAATGAAAAGATCCATTTTATGCCCTTGAGTCATACGTTTACTTTCATTCATAGCTTCTCGTACAGTTATTTCAGGATGATCAGCTAAAATATAGAAGCTCATACAATAACTATAAGATTTAATAATACCAGGAATGATAAATAACAGTGTCCATAAAAAAACCCATAGTAATTGCCAAAAGAAAAGTCCTATTGATTTACCAAAGTTTTTAAAGCCACTGAAAGCATCCTCTATTCCTAGAGGTTCTCTTTGAATAACTTTAAAACATATAATAATATAACTCAAAGTACAAGCTCCACTTATTATGTAATTACCTAAAAAACCAATATAGGGAATAAACTGTATTCCTATAAGCAAAATTGTAATAACAAGAAAAAGGCCTCCTACTATTCCCCAACGTCCTTTTAACTGCTCCTTACTTGCGGCTTTAACTTCTTCCCTTGTAAACATTCTATCTCCTCCTTAATTTTATTAATCCCTATTAAACTTATTAAGAAGCAATAAAAAATATACCTAATTTATACATAAAAATAGCCTATAAGCATATGCTTATAGGCTTATTATTTCATTATTTACGAATAACGTTAGCAGCTTGAGGTCCTCTGTTGCCTTCAACGATATCGAATTCAACTGTTTGACCTTCTTCTAATGTTTTGAATCCTTCTGATTGGATAGCTGTGAAATGTACGAATACGTCATCTCCATCTTCTCTTTCAATGAATCCAAAACCTTTTTCTGCGTTAAACCATTTAACTTTACCTACCATGTGCTAGGCCTCCTTATTTTAAAAAAAAGTTACTGCTAAAACACTGTACTACAAAACGCTTTCGGTCCAGTGTTTTATAGAACATGCGGCCTACCATCGTTTAATTCCAATATTTTAACTTACATGATTAGGATAACACATGTATAATAAATAATCAAGGAATTTGTCTTCATTTTTTTGTACAATTTGACTCAAATATAGTCAATTTAAGTGAAATTATTATTCGTATTTTTTTATTAAACTACTTTTTAAAACTTTGAAAATACTTCTATACTTTCCTCAATAGGCATGCCTTTTTCATTAATTGTAAAAAGATATAGTGTACTCTCATCTAACCAAAAATTCAAAGTTAGTTTTTCACTTTGCTCTTCTTTTTGCCTAGATAGCATGAGTCTGTTAGGTGCTATTACTTTATAAGTTTGTTGATCCCATAATACATCCATGTAGGTATCATTAAATAAATCTTCTTCAAAACTTAATACTCTTTCATCTTGAGATCGCCACTTACCTTGAAGTAATTCTTTAGCTTGCCTATTAGAATCTGGTAGTGGTGAATCTATAAATTCGGCTGTCTTTCCTATAATAATACTTTGTATTTTATTGTTATTACCTATTACATAGATAATAAAATCTGTTGCAACACCATAATGACTTTCCCTACCATAAGAAATCTTAACTGTGTGTTCACCCTTATTAATCCACTCTTTTGGATAAATCTCTTCGATCTTATCTACGGAATCTCCCACTTCAATTGAATCTACTTCATAGTTTTTACGGTTAATGAGTAAGGCTAAAATTTCATTATTGTCTCCGTATTTTACTTCTATACCTTTTTGTTCTAATTCTTTAGGAAGTTCTTCTTCATAAGATTTTCCTATATAAGCTTGAATATCAATTTTACGTTCTCTCTCTCTAAGCATGCTTACTCCTAGTATACTTCCTAAACCTACTATACTGATTACAACGTATACCCCATACTTTTTCATCCTCTGTCCCTCCTAAAATTAGGTTGTATCAGTATAGCATAGCTGTAAATTTTTTACAATTATTTCCTGTCGACTACCTTTGTCTATTTATGATTTAAAAAGTCTAATAGGATAGTGTTAAATAGTTGTGATTTATTATAGGGAATATCATGCCCATGTTTTTCTAATATCTGAATCTTACAATACTCTGGATTAAGCTTTTGAAGCAGCTTAACTGAAGCATGTATCTCCTCATTCTCTTTGCTTCCTGCTAAAACTAACATAGGAATCTTTAAGTCTCTATATTCATTGTAATCTTCAATGTTAACACCTTGCTTCACCATAGCAATAAGATTCTCTTTTGTTGTATTTTTACAATAAGTAATAAAACGCTCTTTATCATTCTGATTCATTCCTACCATCTGAGCTTGTAACTTAGCAACCCACTTTATATGCATTAAACTTCCCATTTGATTCATACTCTCTACGACTGATTTAAGTGCTTTTTCACTTTTACATACCCATGGACTTATTAAAATAGCCTTATCAAAATAGGCTTCTCCTTTACAAAGTATAGGAATAATAAGCTGTGCTCCTATAGAGAAACCAACAATCGTTATCTTGTCTTTTCCAAGAGACTTTATAATATCTAACACACCTTCTACACACTTATCTAATGTATAATCTTTACTAGCTTCTTCTCCATTACCATATAAATGTGGTAATACTAGATGATACTCTGTAGCTAAACTATATTGTCTTGAAAATCCTAATGGAAGACCTGCCCCATGTAGCATAATAATAGTATGATTCTTTCTATCACCCATTTCATCAAAATACATATCCTATCCTCATTCCTTTTACTAATGTCCTGAAATTCTTTTTATTATGATACACTATTTGAAAATACAAAAAAAGTGCAAGATTACATCTTGCACTTTGGTAGTGGAGGGAGAAGGATTCGAACCTTCGAAGGCGGTGCCAACAGATTTACAGTCTGCCCCCTTTGGCCACTCGGGAACCCCTCCATAAATTTGGCAACCACCTACTCTCCCAGGCCGTCTCCAGCCAAGTACCATCGGCCG
>NZ_JBKVCH010000010.1:0-117224 GCF_046966505.1 Zhenhengia sp. | reverse complement strand
CAGCAGATATAATCCATGGCTGAATCTTACGAACCTTATCCACTGCCTCACCTAGGCGAATATCTTGTCCGCTTTGTTCACATACCCAGCCGGCGTCAAACCAGAGCACATCAATCTTGCCATAACGTGTACAAAGCTCTAAAAGCTGATTATGGGTAAACTGTACAAATTCTTCCCAAAGGTCTTTATGCTCTTCAGGCTTATAAGAAGGCCCCCTCCAAGTGAAATCCCCTCGCTCCATATGAGGTGCCCAGTAAGATGGTACATGCCAGTCTGCTTTTGAAAAGTAAGCCACAATACCTATCCCCTGTCTTCTAAAAGCTTCAAATAAATGTCCACAAATATCTGCATAATGGTGTGTATGGAATGGACAATCCTCCCCTGTAATTTTATAGTCTGAATACTGCGTATCCCACATACAAAAACCATCATGATGCTTCGTTGTAAAAATTAAATATTTAAATCCACCCTCTTTAGCTAACTTCGCCCATTCATCGGGTTGAAAACGAATAGGATTAAAGGTTTTATTTAAATTTTTATACTGCTCCTTAAACTCTTTGTTGGTTACGCCCCAATCCACACCATGTCTAGACCACTCTGCATCTTGGTCACTTAATGCCCAAGATTCTACTAATCCTAACTGTGAGTAAGGCCCCCAATGCATCATCAGTGCTAACTTTTGATCTTGAAACCACTCTAAATGCTGTACAACTTTAGGTTCTACAGGTGGGACATAGTGATCAACTTTACTATAAGTATGTACACCTTGTTCTACTACTTGTTCATCTTGTGCCATCTTTACCCTCCTATGTTATTTAAAATAGTAAATTTATACAATTTTCTTTGCTATTCATAGGTAATATTCTACATCTAAATACAAAAATTTATAATACACTATATTGTCTTTTTATTCTCCTATCTTGCTCTATAAAGATTACGCCCATAACCTCTCTATTAACCTTACATTAAAAAGAGGCTTGCCCCCTACTAACGGGCACAAGCCTCTTTAATCTCTCCCTCTTAATCCTCAAGAATCTGTAATCCATAGGAATTGACTATAGCATCCAATGGTTTCTTCGCTTTACAATCCTCACACATATCTGGGCTAGATAATTTAAAGTTTGGTAAATCATTCTTTGTAAATATAGCATTTACAGGGTATTCATCCACTTTATCTATATTGGCGAAAATAACAGATAAGCCTGTCACTTTTCCACCATATGCTAAAATTGTTCGAATAGCCTTAGAAATGGTTCCACCACTCATTGCTGTCGCCAATACAATGAGTACATTTTTCCCATAAATCATAGGTTTAATATTTTTATTAACCACCATCTGTCCACTCTTATCAAACTCCGGAGTAATAACGTAGAACGAATTGTGCTTATTATTAGATGGGAAACCTCCTATACTGAGTTCTTCTGCTAAATAAGCACCAATAACCTCACAACCATCCATACAAATAATCGTATCTATAGGTGTTTTAGTGGCTCCAAGCTCACTCATTGACTTCCAACTCGGTTCTAGGCCCATTATATTTGTATCTAATTTTACTTTTCTTACATATTGCTCTGCCATAACCTGGGCCACTAATTTAGCTTCTTTTTGACGCATTTTTAAAAATGTCATATCGATATAGTAATTAATATGGAATCTGTCACTTGAAAAATGTCCTGGAATGGCTTTTAAGACTAAATCAGCATTACTCTTACATGGAATTTTGATTTGTTCTTGCATCATTTACACCTCATCTTTTCTTATTTTATATCAACGCAAAGCAGACCTAGAGTCTTATTTCATTCTAGATCTGCTTTACATGAGTTATCCTATCCTAACAAGTAATTTGAATACCTGTTTCATATTTTTTATCTTCAATAATCACACGAATATCATAAGTACCTTTTAAACCTGTTTTGGTTACACAAGTTCTAGTATTTCTATCATCTGTATCTAAGAAAGAACCACAGCACATTGCTTTAGATGGAACAGCAGTTGTAGAAATGTAATATCGATGTACTTCATCTCCTTGTTCTAAGAGCATCATAGCAAGGTCCCCTTTCATAAAGCGGCAGAAGAATGTAAATTTGTCAAATTCCTCTTCAACTCTTGCATTACATGTTTCTGGTAAGAGCTGTCCACAAGCTTCTGCTGGAATGCCTGTCTCAAACTCTTTGGTTTCACTTAAATAACCTAGAATAGTACCTTCACCCATTTCTAAATTGTTGCCCTCACTGTATAATTTCATTTTTTCAGCACGATAGAAATTACCATGTACTTTCATTTCATACATCTTTGTATCATTAACGAGTTCAACTGTAACGGAAGATTGAGAGCCACCTGCCATTATAGCAAACGCGCCTAGTGCTTCTGACGGCTTACCATCTTTATCATAAGCAATTCCTCCAGAATGCACCATATAGTGTCCTTCATTATAATATTCCACATTACAGATATAAGGTGAGAAGAATTCTGCTCCTCTTTCTTTACCATATTGCCATACTTGCTCAATGGTCATATCTTCAGTATTAATTCTATATCTTACCCCTCTAGAGTAGTTATTATATGCAGGTACTTTTCTTTCTTCCACTTTAGTCGCATTATGATGATTATCAAAGCACATTACATCTCCATTTGGAGTAATAACACAAGCGTGCTGCTCATATTGCCATTCAAAGTTATTGCCAATTGGTTTAAAGAAATATTTTTGCATATGTTCTGGCCAAGTTTCTGGGTCACCTATAATCCAGTTAAGTTCACCACTCTCATAATCTATATTAATCATGGCATCAACATGACGGCCTGAAAATGTTAAAGAGTGAGTTTTTTCATCATACCAAACTGCATTGTTATGGAACCAGTCTTCATCTGTATAGGATAAACCTTTTCCTTCTCCAGGTGTTAAGCATTTGCTGTAATCCCAAGTTTTTAAGATTTCACCTGTTTGTCTATCTACTAACACACACATATCTTCTACTGTTTCACTTGTTAAATCTTCAGTTAAGCATAATAGGTTACCATCTGGCATTTCAAATTGATCATGGTGGTACGCTCCAGGAATACGGTACTCTTTATAAATTTTTCCTGTTGGAGACATTTCATATAAGCCAGACATATAGTATGGCATTTTAATAAGGCGATCTGTTCCAAATAATAAATTACCATTTTTTAAACGTTTTAAGTCAAAGACACAAAGAGTTGTTAAGTGCCAACGAATATCTCCAGCATAGTCAACACCTACTGTTTTGTCAGTACTTGCTGGGCAAAGAATCATGATATTATCTTGGAAATATTCTGGTGTAGTTTGTACGTATTCAATAATACTTTGATCAACAACATTTTCTACTTTAATGTGAATCGTTGTTGTCTTACCTCTATAAGGTGTGATTTCTACTGTATTATTATAATTGCTATAGAGCCCTAGTACTGGTAAAATATGTGTTTTTGCTTTTGGAAAAGTATGTACAATATCAGCTGCCTTTGTTTTTCCTTTAACACAAACTGTTACAGCTACTTCTTCTTCTGTACGGAATAATACTACTGCTGATAATGGGTTAATAAGATATGCATTATATTTTACAAGTGGGTTTTCTACTGTATAGTTCCCAGCTTCAAATTCTGCTAACATTTCTTTTTCTGCTTTTGTTTGAAGTGGAATCCAGTGTTCAATTTTTTTGTATTCTACTGCCATTACAATCGCTCCTCTACTATTAGAAATTATTTTTTTATCGCTTTAACTCTTATTGCATTTTTTATTATTAGAAGAATAGATTTGCAAAAGGTACACCTATTACCAAAATAACGATTATTTCTACAACAAGGATTACCCCTGTATACTTATACACATCTCCAGAAGTTAGATAGTCTTTATTTCCAAATAACATAGCTGCGAGTGGAGATGCTGATGGTGTACAAGCTGCTGTTGAGAGTACAGCAAAGATAAGTAACGTAATAATAGGCGCTGGACTAACACCCGAATTTGCACAATAAGTTAATATAACTGGCTGTAAAATCATTCCGATTACTAAAGAGTTACATACATTCGTTAATATAATTGCTAGCATTAATAAAACAATTGTAAACATAACACCTGACATTCCATTAAAGATTGGTGTTAAAACAGTATTTAAGAATGGTGTTACACCTGTTGCTTCATTCGTTAATACACCACCAATCAAGATTGCAGATGTACATAAGAAGTATGTAGGCCAAGCAAAATCTTTACCCATTACTTCATTAAAACGTAACACAGGTCCATCTTCAAATTGAATCAAACTTAAAATGCCTACTAACACGATAGGTACAACTAAAGAATTTTTATTAATAAATCCTAAAATAGGTGCATTTGGCAATAAACTTGGGATTAACATACAGAAAATGAAAACGCCTAGGAAAATACCATATACTTTTTGTGCTTTAGACATTGGAGGTAATGGATTTTTTCTTAACATCTCAATATTAATTTTCTTCATAGGCTCTACGTCTGGGTGGAAAATAAATTTCATAACAAAGACTACAGATATAATTAAAATTAATCCTAAACTAAAACAAACCATAAAATAAGTGGCATCAGAAATGAGAATTCCTTCAGTTATTGTTGGGAAGTTTGCTAATAAACCTTTGTAGTTTCCGAGTAAAGCAAGTGCATTTGACATATACGGTGGGACTGGGAAACCAATTAATGCTGCTATAACAATACCTATTACTAATAATTTTGGATAGGCATCTGTTTTCTTATATCCCACTTCTTCAAATATACCATATAAAATAGGCCAGAATAAAAATATAGGAGCAAATACCCCAATAAATACAGACATTAAATAGGCGCCTAACATCATCACGAAAGTAAATACCCAAGGTCTTCCTTCCATAAATTTCCTAGTCATAATCCAGCGCGCAATGTATACTGTAAATTTTCTATTGGTTAAACCACCCATAAAAATCATTAAGAATAACATTTGCACAACGGTTGGATTACCAAAACAATTAGCTAATACATCTCCTGCTGGAGCAAAATCACTCATTGCCAGCATAAAGATACTTACAAGACTTGCAACGGTAGGCTCAATAGTTGTCCATAGATAAAGCGTTCCTATAAATATACCTATAACTTGTAATCCTATTTCTGTTACATTTGGTAATACACCTAATGGAATAAAACGAAATAGAATCATAATTGCAAAACCAATGATAAAATGAACATATGATGCTTTAATTTGTTTTTCCATATTCCTACGACCTTTCATATCCAATCTAAAATATTTTGTTAAATTTTTATCACATAAACCTATTATATAATTCTTCTAACCAATTTATAATAGTAAAATTTTAGATTATTGTATGAAATAATTATAAAAAAAAGGTATATAAAGAAATTATTTTATCTATATTAACATATCCATTACGATGTTAATGTTCAAATTTCCTACACTTTGTTCAATTTTCTGTTTTAATCTATAGGCTTGTAAAAATTCTATTTCATCTTTTACTACAAGCGAAATTTTGAGTGTTTTTGTTTTACCTGTACCTAATTTTAAAACACTAAATCCAATCACGTTCATAAAAAGCTGCTCTCTCTCTTTATCCTCCAAATACTGATAAGGGTGAAGCATATGTAAAATAGCTTTGGATTTATACGCTTCATGAATCAAGTCATTAAGGTATTCATAGACATAATAACGAGAATTGAATTGCTCCTCCATATCCTTACAGAGATTGAGTATAATCTCAACGCCTTCTAAGCTAAGAGGGCTTCTTTGCTTAACTTGAAGTAAGTGTTTATATAATCTACTGGTAGTTGTTTCTTGGTAACAATTAATATGATGTCTTTCAATAAATTTCTCCAAAACATCTTTTTGAAATTCAATTCTATAAGAGTCCTCTCGCTGACAAGCCTCTTCTCTCCATGTCTTAGGGCGTTGATTAAAATACCTTTTAAAAGTATTATAAAAGGACTTCATATCATAAATGCCCACTCGGTTAGCTATTTCAGTCATAGGCACTTGCTGCTCTAATAAATACTGCTGAATGATAATTAATTTTCGATACTGTACAAAATCTTTAAACCCAATTCCACCGACTTTTTTCATAAACTGAGAAAAGTAAGTCGCATTCATATATAACTCTTTTAAAATATCTTCTACGACAATCTTTTGATGACTATGATTCATCACATATTCCACTACAGAATAATAGCGCATTTGTAATTTCTCTGTTGGATATTCTTCTTCTTGTTTTAAATGCGTAATCAACTGATAGGAAGTAAATAACATATTTACTAAACACTCTTCATTAAAGAGCTTGGCTTCTGGTCCAACCATTTCATATAAATTATTTTCAAAGCAATATTGATTAATAAGTAATTGAACGACGTTCTCATTCAAGCTGTTTTTTAATGGTCTATCTATTGGCAATAATTCATCATTATTGAGAAAATCTACATATTCTATCTTGCCAAATATATGTCTGAATCGAGACACACGAATTTTTGTTGAAATAATATAGGCCCCTTCACTCTCTATGCTATGCACAATATTACGATTAATAAAAGTAAACTCTCCTTCTCCTACTTGTATTGTTCGCTCTACTTTTTGAATAGTAATAGTTCCTTTAAGCACAAGAATAATCTCTACATCCTCTGCCTGAAAGTGCGGTTTTATAGTATTGACATACAACATATTTGTTCTAATTCGATTCTCTGTCATCTTGTTCACCATTTATATTAATTATATTATTTATATTTTGTTTATAATTTATCTATATTTTATTATTTATATTTTATTATACTATAATTTTTATAACTCTTACAGTTAAGAAGGTGCTAAACTTATTCTTTCAAAACCAGCCAGTTCTTTACAAGGGCATACCTACTTAATCCCTTATGTCAAAAATCTTGCCACAACTTAAAAGCCAACCTAAGCCTCGCCCATATTTCTAGAGGAAAGGCGTACTTAGGTTGGCTTTTATTGTGTAAAGTTGTATTTTCTTTAAAAGTTCCATATTTAAAGAAGCATAATCTACAAACGGATACTTCACATAAATGTGCTCTTTCATACTTACAACTTTCTTAAATCTTCTGACAGAAATAACCGAGTTTACAATAGCCATATAAAAGGATTCTATCTTTCTTTAGAGTAAACACAAATAAAAGTCTTATTCTACTTAAGAACAAAACTTATTTTATCAAAATATTTTAACATTGTTTCGTACTCATTCATTAAATTATTATATAAATCTATTGTATCTTTCGTATTGGCTTTAACTCTTTCTTTAATATAATCGTAATTTTCAATTACTAAATGACATATATCCTTATCTATCTCATAATTGGATACCATATTTGATAATATTGATAGAACTTGATCTTTTGAAAACTCATCCTTATAGCTTCTCTTTCCTATCAAAGCGCTTAATATATCTGCAACTGCTACGATTCTCACTTCCTTTGATATTTGATCATCTCTTAAGCCAAATGGATATCCTGTTCCATTTAACTTCTCATGATGTAAGGCTGCTATATCTCGTATATCATCTATTCCCATATTACTTAAAATCTTATATACAACGAGCGCATGACTTTTCATGACTTCAAATTCTTCCTTAGTAAGACTTCCCTTCTTCTCTAATATATTTATTGGAATTGATATTTTCCCTATATCATGAAGCATAGATGCTACCTTAATTATTGTTGACTTATAATCATCTAATCCCATCATTTTACATATTTGCCAACTTATTTCTTCCACGGTTATAGTATGTAATATGGTAGACTCACTTCTAAAATCTATTGCATAATTTAACATCCTTGCATATGAAATGATTTCTTCTCTTGATAATTCTCTTTTTTCAAGTATCTCATATAACTCACTTAAATAGGTATCACCTTCTATTTTTTCGAGTAAATCATATTCATCACATGCCTTTTTAAATAATTCTTTATGCTCTTCAAGTATATAATTACTATTTTTATTTAATATCCACATAGGGTCTATTTTATTAAAACGCAACTGTAAAACTGCAATACTATCCGCTAAATTTAATAGAAGTGCTTCTTTAGGAATCTTTATTTCTGCTGAATGACTAAAATCTTTAGGATACAAATGATGTCCTAATACGATCTTGGCTAAATCTGATAAAGGTGAAAAATACTTTATAAATAAATATCCATATACAGAATGGTTCATTGGAATCTCTAAGTCAATAGCAACAATATGATTCCTTTCCTCTACCTTATATACCCCTATATCATGGAACACAGTTAATGTAATTATCCTTAATATTTCTTCATCGCTATATCCACCATGGCATTTTAATAGCTTGTACATTATATATGCAACCTTTTCTCCATGCCCTTCCAATCTATCATCCATAGAATCTAATGTTCTCTGTATGATCATCACGATATCTTTTAAAGTTATTCTTTTCATACAAATATTACTCCACAATTAAACTTTCTTTTTTTCATCTCATACTTTACCATTTTTTTACTCATATTAAAAGGTTATTCTAATTTAGCATATTCACTTTCTTAATGTGGAAGATCTAAAACGAAAATTACTATGGGCTTTTTCTACTTAATTTTATTGTATGATTTAGTAACCCTACCGAAAATTAACTATTCTAAATATTTTACTTCCTTTTAAAACATGAATAGTGTATAAATAAAGTATAAGTTTTAAAACACGTACAGATCTCCCTACCATTCTAGATAAGTAAGTTCATCTGTACTACTAAGAAAAGTTTAGAACTTTTTAGCTCCCCCCCTAAAAATACTAAACTTTTTCTTAGGTCCTTCTACTTAGTGGTGGCAACTCCGTAGAAGAGAAACACGCTTGACAATTCTTGATTAAGCCACGTTCAATTGCATATAAGTCTTAACCTACTAACAAGCCAAAAGGTCATACCCAGCTTAGGTTAGCCATCTCAGGAACTTGCAGTGATACATGTAGTGGCATCCCTTTCACCTATAGGCCCTGACAACGCACACCAACGCTACGTACTACCTCCTCACTTCTTAGTATGTATAGCCGCCTTGCCTATTGAACACCTGCTTAATCCCTTATGTCAAAAATCTTGCCACAACTTAAAAGCCAACCTAAGTCTCGCCCGTATTTCCAGGGGGGAAGGCGTACTTAGGTTGGCTTTTATTGTATAAAGTTATATTTTATATACTTTATTATAAGTTTACCTTTTTCATTAAAACATCATATCCTGTATAGGCTAAGGCTAATGTTCCAACTAATAGCCTTTCATGACCAAGTGGTGTTATGGTAGCATCTGCTAATGCTCTACTATGTCCTGTTATATAACAATCTGAAATACCTATATAAGGATGAATTGTTGGTGTAATATGACTTACATTACCTATATCACTTGATCCAGCAGATTTTTTCTCTTTAATTTCTGTGATACCAAGCATTCTTAAGTTTTCGTTAAATGCCTCTGATAAATTTTCATTGGTTACTAAGTTATCATAAGGCAATTCATACCTTTCCATACTAAGGGTTGCTCCTGTCATAAGAGCTGCCCCTTCTGCTATTTTTTTAACCTTTTCTACTACATCTTCTAATGTTTCTTTTGTTGCTGCTCTAAAATAAAACTGAGCAACAGCTTCGTCTGGTACTATATTTGCTGCTACACCACCACTTGTTATGATCCCATGCATTCTAACATCAGGTGTAACGTGTTGACGGAGGGCATCTATCCCATTAAACAACTGAATCACACTATTTAAAGCATTTATTCCTTCATGAGGACTGGCTGCTGCATGAGCTGTTTTCCCTTTATATGTAAATTGTAAGGGATAAAGTGCTATGGTATCTCCGCTTCTAATGGTTTCACTTGCTGGATGAGCCATCATAGCTACATCTAATTCATCAAATACACCATTTTCAGCCAATATAACTTTGGCGCCATCCGTTTCTTCAGCTGGAGTACCATATACGATGATACGGCCTCCAACTTCATCTAATATTTTACTTAAAAGAACGCCTGCTCCCGCTGACATTGGACCTATCATATTATGACCACACCCATGGCCTATTTCTGGTAAAGCATCATATTCGCATAAGTACCCTATTGTTGGTCCTTCTTTTTTACTATCAAAAGTTGCTCTAAAGGCTGTTTTTATATTTAAAAATTCTCTTTCTACAGTAAAGTGATGCTCTTCTAAAAATGAAGTTAATATTTCTACTGCTTTAAACTCTTGATTTCCTAGTTCTGGATTATGATATATATATTCACTAAGCTCTGCTAATCTATCTTTTATTTTTTGTCCTTCGTTAAATAATATTTCTTTCATATAAATTTCTCCTTTGTGTCATTAGCTCCATCCAATAACCTGAGCTATTGTGATAAAGGCTATCCCTAATGCAAATAGTATACCTTGTAATGGAAGTATCCATTTGAGCCATTTCGCATAAGGAATACCTGCAACACCTATGCAAGCTATAAGTATTCCTGATGTTGGGAACATTGCATTTGAGAAGCCATCCCCTAACTGGAATATTAATACAGTTAACTGACGCGATATGCCTATTAAATCTCCTAATGGTGCAAGTATTGGCATTGTTAATGCTGCTTGTCCTGAACCTGAACTAATGAAGAAATTGATAAACATTTGTACTGGTAACATTAAATAAGATGCAAGCATTCCTGAGATACTTCCTAGAACTTGTGCTAAGTGGAATAAGATAGTATCTATGATCCCAGCATTTTCAGCGAGTATGACGATACTTCTTGCAAAACCTAGCATAATTGCAGCACCTATCATGTCTTTTGCACCTAGTATAAAAGCATCTGCCATTTCATCTAAACTTAACTTTCCTACTATCCCGGCTAATAATCCTGTTACTAAAAATACTGCTGCAATTTGTGGAATCCAGAACCCCTTAGCTAATACGCCCCATACAATGGTACCCATACATAGTGCAATTAATAAAAGGATGATTTTATGAGATAACAAGAACTGATCATCTTGACTTTCAAAATCTGTTAAGTTTTGACGCTTTTTCTGATCACTTTCATAAACAGGGCTTAATTTAGGATTTTTCTTGATTTTATTAGCATAAATCATAATAAATCCTATGGCTACTAGTGTTGATACAAGCCATATAAGCGTTCTATACTCTATTCCTGAATACATTGGTATTTCTGCTATGGACTGAGCAATACCTACATTAAACGGGTTAAGCATGGCTGCTGCAAATCCTGTATTACATGCTAAGTATGTAATAGCCACTGCTACTATACTATCGTACCCTAATACTAAAGTAAGGGGGATCATCATTGCAATAAAAGGTATAGCCTCTTCTGTCATACCAAATACTGCCCCGCCTAAAGAAAACATAAAAAATATAATTGGGATAATGAAAATTTCTTTCCCTTTAAATACATTTACGATACGCATTATACCAAAGTCTATTGCCTTTGTTTTTGTAATAATATTAAAAGCACCACCTACTATAAATAAAAATGCTATAATTTCAGCACCTTCTATAATCCCTTGAATAGGCGCTTGTAAAACATCAAATACACCTTGTGGCTTGCTCTCTACATACTTAAATGAACCATCTACAACTACTGTTTTGCCTGCTTCATTTACTATTTTTTCATAAGCACCACCTGGTACTAAGTATGTAGCCACTGCAACAAGTAATATGATTGCACTTATAATTACCAGCGTATGTGGTACTTTAAATCCTCCACCTCTTTTTTGGGCGACTTCTTTATTTGATTTTGTTCGATTCATTCTTCTCACTTCCTATCTTATATTAGTCCATAAAAAAAGTCTTGAGTGAAGCTCATCACTCAAGACTTTTTATCTAATAATATATTTTTAATCGAACTCTACTTATAACCCAATTTAAAAATAATAAAATATATCTATCGTGATAGCTCATCATAAATAACTTTATGACAGTGTTATGCATATTCTACATAACCCCAACTCTATAGCCTTAAAGCTTTCAGCTATAGGTTTCGGCGGTCTTTCCTTTAGGTTTGTTTCACTGTTTGCTCAAACTCCACAAACTTACTTTTAAATCCCGCAACCTCTATCTTTTTTATTCTATTTTTGTTGAACCCATTATATATTAAAATTTTATATTTGTAAACATATCTTTTAATAATAACTATCTTTAGCACTTTTTACCAATTTTTCTATAAACTATTGACACTAAACAGAGCAATACGCTCTCTAAGCTCCATTATCTTTTCTTCTATAAGCCTAGCTGTCTTGATAAACTCTTCATCAGCCTTTCCTGATGGGTCCTCAAGTCCCCAATCTTCTCTATGTTTACATGGTAGTGATGGGCAAGCTACATTACATCCCATTGTTATCACCACATCTACTTCTGGAATGTCTTTTAAGAGTTTACTCTTTTGCGTTTTATTCATATCAATCCCATATAAGTCCTTGATAATTCTTACAGCATCTTGATTAATTTCTGGTCTTAGCTCTGTTCCTGCTGAATAACTTTCAAATACATCCAAGGCGAAATGTTTTCCTAAAGCCTCCGCCATTTGAGATCTACAAGAATTATGTACACATATAAAAGCCACCTTTAATTTATTCATTCGTTTATACTCTCCTTTTTGCCAAACTAGTCTCCTGTTATTTGCCATTTTAATAAGGTCAAGACTCTTACATAACCTTATCCTTTCTAGGCATTATACCCCTTAAATACCTTTTCATCTCCTTCATCACATCTATATTGTTTCTGCACTTTTAGCTTATAGTATAAATAAGCCACTACACCTTTTAATAAACTAGAGAGTGTAATGCTCCACCATATACCATTTATCCCAAAAAGCTGTATAAATAAAAGGGCCATCGGAATACGTAATACAGTAAATAGAATGCTAATCTTAGCTGATACTTTAGGTATTCCTATCCCTGTAAACAGACCATTCGTAATCATTTCAAGAGCACTAAATATTTGTGAAAAAGCAATAATACGTAAATAATTGCTTGCTATTTCTATCGTTGTAAGTTCATGAATAAAAAGTTTTACAATGGGTCCTGGAATAATTAAAAAAATCATGGTCGTTGCTAGAGCGTACGCCCCTCCTATTTTAATGGCTGTGGCATAGCCCTCATGGATTCTCTCATACTTCTTAGCTCCAAAATTTTGACCTGTAAAGCTGGCTACAGCTCCATTTAGTCCACCTATTACCATATAAGTTACAGATTCAATTTGTAGACCAATTTTTTGAGCTGCTAGAGCATCCGATCCAAATATAGCTATCATTCGAGCTAGTATAATATTCACGAAAGTGAAAAGTATCCTTTGGAAGGACATAGGAAATCCTAGCTTCATAATCTCAACAACTTTTTCATACTCTATCCCGATTGTTTTATCAAAAAATAAAATGCTTCTCCCCTTGTACAAGAATAAGAAAAACATAGTAACATTTGCAATAAGCGTTGCAACAGCAGCCCCTAAAACTCCCATTTTAAATGTATATATCAAGATAGGATCTAAAATAATATTCATTATAATACCTATGGCACTAATCTTAAAAGCTTCTTTATTATTTCCAAAGCTCCCTAAAAGCCTTATAAATAGTAAATTAAAAAATGCAAAAAATAGCATGGGGGCACTATATGCTAAATAAAGATAAGCATTCTGTTCAACCTCTACATTCCCAAGTTGTAAAAAGCTAATAAAACTTTTTCCTGCATAAAGGAGTAGCACTGCATAAAGCAAACCTAATAGACCATTTAGTACGAGACTTGCATTCATATAGGCCTTAGTTTCATACTCATTTTTCTTGCCCACTGCATGGGCTACTTTTATTCCTCCGCCAATAACCACCATTGCATTAATAGAGTAGCCTAGTCCTATAAAGAAGCTTGAAGAACCAATACTAGCAACAGCATCTGTTCCTAATCTTCCTACCCACAACATATCTACTAAGTTATATGCAAATTGTAATAAGGATCCCCCCATAATAGGTAATGCAAGTGCTGTAAGCACCCTTAATACATTGCCCTTTGTTAAATCTGTCTTTTTCATTTTATCTCCCTATTTCTTTATGTTTTTATAGACTTAAATGCTAAAATACTAGGTCTATAGAGTCGTAAGCCTGAGCTTATATGGATAACGCTCTATAGCAAACTTATCACGCATATAGATAACTGTCAATATGTTCTCTATTGTATTTTATATGCTCGAGTTCGCATTTTAATTGTAAAAAAATAAAAATAGGTAGGATACCTACCTGATACCCTACCTATTTTTATTGACATCTTCATAAATATCTTTAACGATTTCTAACCTCTCATTGTTTATGGTATATTTCATCCATGAACCTTCCTTGACTCCTTTTACAAGCCCACACTCCGTTAAAATCTTCATATGGTATGACAATGTAGGTTGAGTAATATTGAATTCTTCTAAAATATTGCATGCACAAAGTTCTCCACTTGAAAGCATTTGAATAATCTTAAGCCTTGTTTCATCTGCTAGTGCTTTAAATACACTCACATATTCACGATATGGATACTTCATTCCTTCACCTCTATTACATTTTGCATATATTCTTATACCATTTTATCTTTACATACTTTGCTCACTCTTTCTGAAGTTACGAACATAATAAGCACTAAAACGACTAAAAAGTAAGGTAGTAAATTGAAAGTAGTAGCCTTTGCGATCATCCCAAATAATGGTGGCATCAAAGTACTGCCTACATAAGCTGTTGCCATTTGAATACCCATTATCCCCTGAGATATTTCCTTTCCAAATCTATTAGGTGTCTCATGGAGCATCGCCGGATAAATAGGCGCGCAACCTAGGCCAACCAATATCAGACCTGCTAATTGCAAGTAACTTGAGTAAGGTATAATCAATAATAGAGCTCCGCAGATACAGATTATTTGCCCTATTCTAATCATTTTCTTATTATTAAAATACATGGCTAAGAATCCTGCTACAAGTCTACCCACTGTAATACCTAAGTAAAAAAGCGCTGCCCATTTTGCAGCTTTTTCTGCCGGGATGCCTTTACTTATAACCAAATAAGAACTTGCCCATAACCCTGTCGTTAGCTCAACTGCGCAGTAACAAAAAAAGGCCACAAGTGCTGGTTTCGCTCCTTGTATTTTAAGTAAAGCACGAATATTTATATCACTCTTAGTAGCTTCCTCTTCATTTGTATGGGTTTCAAACTTCTTCCACAAAGGCAATGAAACAACTAGCCCTATCACTAAAACAGCCTGAATAATCCCAATTGTAGCATAACCTATTCTCCAGCCATTTTCTTTTAAGAGAAACAGGGACATAATGAATGGTCCTGCTGTAGCCCCTATTCCCCAAAAACAATGAAGCCAGTTCATATGCTTTGCTTCATAATGCAGCGCAACAAAGTTATTTAATGCAGAATCTACAGCACCTGCTCCTATTCCCATTGGAATGCCAAGTATACAAATCCAAAGAAAACTTGGTGAAAAGTATATACCAAGTAGCCCTGCTGCTGTTAAAAATACGCTGGCAGTTGTTACGATACCCGTTCCAAATCTTCTAATGAGCTTTGCACTAAAGAAGCTTGATATAATCGTTCCTCCCGAAACAATCATTGTAGATAAACCAGCTGCTGATACAGGTACATTAAAATCTTGATAAATCATTGGCCATGCCGATCCTAAAATAGCATCCGGGAGCCCCAGACTAATAAAGGCTATATAAATAATAATTAATAATGTAGTAAGCATACTTTCTCCTCTATATTGATTTCTTTCATTCATTAAGTATCTTTAATATATATATTTTTATTTAGCCAGTCAATCTAATTTTATTGTCTTAAGTATAAAAATAGCCTCTTCAACTGAAGGGGCTATTTTCATGGACAAAATTCCTATTGGGTTCATTAACTTTAATTTATTTGATTTTATTTTTCTTGTTCTCGGATTTAAACTTTTGATATAGCATATCTTTTAAAATTAAAACTGTATCCTCATCATTGAGATTGAACATGTTTTTAAAATGGTCATAAAAATTGCAGATTTGTTGGCAATAAGGCTGTATTCC
The DNA here is from genome assembly GCF_046966505.1 of Zhenhengia sp. NCBI lineage: Bacteria > Bacillati > Bacillota > Clostridia > Lachnospirales > Lachnospiraceae > Zhenhengia > Zhenhengia sp. The sequence goes on along the minus strand of NZ_JBKVCH010000010.1, from coordinate 101,196 downwards.
TTCTATACCTTGATAAGTAGCTAAAATAGGATATTTTTTACTCCACGCACTTGTCCAGTCAATTTCATCAACTATCATTTCTATGCTTGTAATATCGCCGCTAAGATTACTTCCACTTATAAGGTAGTCATAACTTACATTATAGAGTTGACTTAACAATTTTACTTTAATTAATTCTGGAACTGTTTGGTCAGTTTCCCACTTGCTCACAGTTTGTCTAGATACCCCTAATCGATCTGCAACATCTTCTTGAGATAATCCAGCTTTTTTACGCAAATCTAGTAATTTATCACCTAATGACATTATAATCACCAGCCTTTCAATGAGTCTAAGTTCACTTGTGTGTAGTATACCTCACATATCAACTACTTTCTACCAAGTAAAGTTGGAATTTTGTCAACTAAACTTAACATCTCAATACTATTTGCTATGTATAATAAATGGCAGCAAGTAAATATCTATTTTACAATTATTTTAACACTCTAATAAGTTTATTTAAATATTTATCATTTTACTATTTAATCCTAATCACCAATAATCATTTCCCTATCTTGTACAGAAATGACCCAATCATTAATAAAGAGCTTGGTTATATTTTTAGTATCTATAAGCGGACTGTCACTCCTTTCATATCTCCATACTACCTCACCACCACTAGTAAATATAATCAAAAAAAGATAGCATCTACTAAAAGTGCTATCTCAATCCAAAGATTAACTATTTGGTTAGTTGTATTATTCACGTCTATAATCATAAGTATCTTTTTCTACATCTAACACTATGTCATTTATTTTAACAGTTCTATCATCCAACCACTCAACCGTTGCTGTTTGACAATGATATTGCCAATAAATATTTTTGCTTATTCTACTTTCTTGATTTGTCACAACCCCTAATACAGCATAATCAACGGTTGCACCACCATTATTTAAATAGGTTGTCACTTCATAGGTTTGCCCTGGAGATAAATAGCTTCCTAACAACTCTTGCCCTTTTATACGTTGCACATCAAAAAATGCCCAGTAAATACCGTAAGCAAGCACACAAATAAGAATCAAAATAACTAAACATACTTCCCTAAATCGGTTACTAAGACTCATATCTTCCCCCTGCCTTTCATTTCTATCACCAATAAGATATCTATTTGTTTACTATTAGTATAACATGTCTCCGAAGCTCCATGTACCCTAAAGGAATCTATTCTTATTTTGAACAAATTCTTTCCTTTCTTTATAAATGATTATTACTCTATTCCAAAATAAAAGGGAAGGTTTTAAATCCCTTCCCTTTTCTATAAGCCTATCTATTTGACTTAGGTTCTATCACAAATTCAATTGACATCTCTTTATATTCAGACTGATCTATTGCACTATACCTAAACCTATTATTCTGCTTGGCTTTATAGCTATACTCATAATTTCCAAAGCTTCCTTTTTTACTTCCCTTTTTGCCCTGTATAACCTGTTCAACTAAGGCATTAACCTCTTCTAATTCGCTTGCTTCCATATTCCATTCATTTTTACACCAGCTCAGTAGAGGTTCAAAATAGGACAAATCGATCTCCTCATCTTTAATCTTATTGAAAATGACCCTTACTTTTTGAATCTGATCATCTTCTATAAAGAGCTGATAACCCACTGCCTTCTCTTCATAATAAGTGGCATCCACTTTTCCCTGTTCATCGTATAACGTCATATAACTTCTATTATTAAGTGATGGTGTAGAAAAACGTAACAACTTTGTTTGTCCCATAACATAAGGCGTATATACAACAAACTTATCCTTTGGTACGACTTCTGCTAACTGTTTAAAGTACTCATCCACTAACGTCAGTGGTTCATTTTCAATGTCCATATAAGAACTATAATTATAGCTTCTTCCCTCAACATCCTTATATAAGTGAGCAGGTTTAATTCTTATGGCAGCATTATTAATCACTATGTGCTGAGGATTTCTATTGCTCTCTTCTGCTCCGACCTTTTTCATAAAGTCTTGAATCCCAGGAAATACTTCATCTAATTTCTCTGCCCATTCACTATCCTCTGGCTTTAAATTATTTTCCTGAAAGAATTCCCAATCTATCTGTAATGCACGCCCACTTGAATCGAACTCATAATAATAGTCATTATATTTTTTATTAAACTCATCAGCTACTCTTTTTGTCTGATTAAGAATAGTATCCTCAACTACATAATACGCCTGACTCCCTACATCCTCAGCTTCCTCTTTTCCATACATACTAGATGGCTCTTCCTCACTGTATGTAGTCATCATACTTACTTCTTGGTAAGTACTGCACCCTGTCAATAAAATACTCCCTAATAAAATCCATGCAAATTTCTTCATCTTAATCACCTCCTATTTCTCTTTACATCCAATCCTAGCAACTTGATACATTAGGATATAACCTACTATCCCTAGAATCACTATAGATCCTAAATGGATTCCTAAATTCACTTCAGAAAACATACCAAATCCTGAAACATAAAATTGAGGTAATAGTGCCATACTTATTGTACCTACTGCAATAAATATCTTGCGACATAAACGTTTAGGAATCAGTTTACTTTGGTCTTCTACCGTAAAATATTTACTACTCAGCCACCCTAATACAAGAGCAACGCCAATAGCTAGAAGTAGTAAACAAACCTTTATACCTGTATTTCCTATAAAATGAATGTTAACCCCCTCACCATTTCTTACTTGGTTACCTGTGACTGAATCCATCATGCCATATACTACTGGTAAAGTGAGATAAGTATCTACTTGGTACCTAAAATCTATCATAAGGTTAAAATATGTTGGTAGAATCATGGCAATCGCTGTAACAACGATAGCAAATATACGATTACTAATTAGGTACTGCATCAGTAATAACATGAGATAAACTAACGTCATAATCAAATAGTTCATCAGAAGCATTAATACGATATACTGTACGGACTCTATCTCTAAAAGGCTATCTTGCCATATACTTATGCTATACATATCATTGAGCCAACTACTATGAGAAAATCGAAGTACTACAATCCCTATGGCATAAAGTACAAATGGAAGGGTATAAGTTACTACGCCACATCCCATCCTAATCCAATAAATATGGCTACTTTGTATAGGTAAGGCCTTCAAAAATCTTCCAACCTCTATATTTTTTGCATCCCTAAGTTGTACATATACGAGAAGAATAAGTCCTACAATGCTTCCTATTAACAAGAAAGGTGCAATCCAATTCAATTCTTGGCTAAACTCATTAGATATATACCAAATGCCTGAATGTTCTAAGAAGCTCTTCCTTTTCTCCCCCATCGTTCCCATAAATAGTAGAAATACACCACTACATACCATTAGGAAATATAATATCATCCACTTTAATGATCTAAACTCATATTTGATCAATGCCTTATATTTATTCATGACTCGCCTCTCTCCTTCCTCCATCTGTATAAATAAAGATTTCTTCTAAATTCATACCTATAGGTTCTACAATTCGGGCTCCAACCTTTCTTAATCTATTCTCTAGCTCCTGTGTATAACGATCCGTAATAGCATAGTACACACTCCCTAGCTTTTCAATATTCACAAATTCACTCCACTTCATAAAGCCTTCTGGTGCTTCGTCTTCAAATACAATTTGAAGCTTCTTAATGCTTGACTTTAATTCATCTATAGTAGATTGATAAGAGACTCTACCTTGATGAATAAAGGTTACCTCATCACATATTTTCTCTAGCTCTGTTAAATGGTGTGAAGATATTAAGACAGTCATTTGCTTTTCTTCTACAGCTTCAATAAGTAAATCAAGTAATTGTTTTTTTGCAATCGCATCTAAGCCTGATGTAGGCTCGTCTAATATCATTACCTTAGGATTGGATGCCAGATGTAGCATAAAAGATACTCTCATCTGCATCCCTTTAGAAAGCTGAGTAACTTTTTGATTTACCTTAATTTTAAAAATCTCATTATAGCGTTCAAAATCTTTTCTACTGAAGTTTGGATACATGGCTTCAAAGAAGTCCACTAACTCTTTTACTTTATACCCCTTAAAAAATTGGTTACGATCTGCTACATAGCCTATCATTTGCTTAGCTTCATCATTTTCCCAAACTGACTTACCATCAATGAATACTTCACCCTGATCACTCTTATAAATCCCTACTATACATTGAATCAAGGTTGTTTTACCTGCACCATTTTCACCAATTAAGCCATGAATACATCCAGGCGCTACTTCAAGTGATGCATTATGGACCGCTTGGAACTTCCCAAAATTTTTTGATACACCGTTTACTTTAATGCTCATTCTTCTCCCCCCTCAGTTCTTTAAATACTTTATCTACCTGAGCAACAATTTCTTCTTCCTCTAATCCCATGTAGTGTAATTCAATACAGATATTTTTTAGTGTTTGATATAACTCGGCCATTTTCTCCTCATCCACCTTTTTCATTGGAAGAGCACAAACAAATGTCCCCCTCCCTCTAATTGTTTCAATCACTTTTTGTCTTTCTAACTCTTGATAAGCCTTACTCACTGTATTGGGATTGATTGTCAACATTCCAGCTAATTGTCTCACTGAAGGCAACTGATCACCACTCTTTAAAATACCTTTAAGTAATTGCTCCTTTACTTGATCCACAATTTGCTCATAAATCGGCTTAGCACTTCTACCATCAATAATAAACATAGTCCACCTCCTTTAAACTTTATCTATATATTTACTTTTAGTGTATGGCTACGTGTACCAAGTGTACTATTTCAACTAGTACACTCAAAATATAATATCTTACCTCCTAAAAGTCAACTCTTTTTTGTATTTTTCAGAGATGAATCCTCTTTGCTTTTAGAAATTTCTAAGCCTCTATTTTGCCACATAAAAAAGCTAGTATACAGCCATGCTTTTAAGGCAGAATGACTGTATGCTAGCTTTTTTCGTTTATTTTTATCTTTGTTAATCCCTATTAAGAGACCCCCTATAGTGAGCTATTTATTAGGGTCTTAATATAAGTTCTCTCTTGACTCCCATCAAATATTAAATCAAGGCTTGAATAATCTTCTTCTGCTAATATCCCTATCTGATACCCATCAGCTTCTATAATTGTTAAAGGGATAATCTCTTGTGTAGAAATCATATTATACAGTTCATTTGCCTTGGTAGGTACTAAGCTACTCAGAATAAGCTTTGCCATCTCTAGATTTTCTGAATTATTCTCATGCAAAGATAAGGTTACTAATTGTTTTTCTGGTACTACTTGTGCAAATGAAATTTGATAAGGCTTTCCATCCTCACCTATAGCGTGCCTGTTGTAACTTATATTATCTATGCCAAATCTCTTATAGCCATTACCTAGTAGTAAACTCGGTACTTCTTCTAGTGGTACTTGTTTATTTACAGTAGGTACTTTGATTGGTTCACCTGATGTAGAGAGATAAGCTGTTCTATTGGCGTAGCTTATTTGTAAACCTAATGTATCCGTTACAACTCTTATAGGAAGATATACTGTATTATTTTTCATCTCAGGATTACTTAATAATTGAATATATCCATCATTGGATTTGGCATTATGATAATCTACTGTAAATTCAATGAATTTATCCCCTTTTGTTATCGTAGCAGTCTGTTCTTTATTATCCCAGCTTACATCATAGTTAAGTTTTTCTGATAATAGTCTTAATGGTATCATAGCGTTCCCATTATCACTTATATATCCTTCACCAATAATGACCTGATCAAGAGATATAGATATAGGCTTTGCTAAAGTTCTAGCTTGAGCTTGTACTGGCGTAAGTACTAATAGAGCAGCTAAAGTTAGGTTCATTATCTTTTGTATTAATCTTTTCATTTTGCTAAACTCCTTCATCTTTTTTCTAGCTTATTATACACTTTTTAACACCTCATTTTCTACTTCCCTAACGCAAAATATGAATTTAAGTAAAAAATTCGGATTTTCTCACCTTCTGGCTAGCTTCCTACTTTACTCCCTAATACTGCCATTTTTAACCTATTCCCTACCGTTGCCTGTATGATTTTCTCTATAATTTGATCTTTATTATCTCTGCTTTTAATGCAGGCACTTAAACTTTTTGCCAGTTCTACTAGCTTAGGCTTACTTAATTTTAGTCCTTGTAAGTAGATTTGTGCCTCTTCATAGGTTTGACATTGTTTCAATGCTTCTTCATAAACCACTAATTGCTTATCTACTTCTTTGACAACCTTTTTACTTTTATGTACTTCTTGTAATCCTAAAGTAAACTCTCCCTCTAGCCATTTTGAGAATTGCTTTTCATCAAGTCCTTCTATAAATTTTAAGGCGAGTTTATAGCCTTTAATCACTTCTTGTGCACCTATTGCCATCACTTATCCCCCATTCTCTGTAGTACTTCTTGTAAGAGCGCTTCAAACTCTTCAGCAAGCTTCTTTTCCATTGGACCTGATTTGCTTCTTAAAATAGTAGGGATTTTATTGTTCTGCCCCATTACACTTTGATTAAACCTGATACGTGTATTAAAATACTTTAATGCCTGGTCCTTAATTTCTTTTTCATACTGCTTATTAATAGCAATGAGATCATCCCCACTGGTTTGCACCATAGTTGCTACAGTCCCCATAAGTTGTGGATGCAAATTATGATAAGGTAAACTAAAGTAAGCGATACTTTGGTTAGTATCTCTCACTAATTCCTCTACATGTCCTTTCAGCGTTAATCCACCTAAACTAGATAAGTGGTCAAGTCTTGTTGGGACTAAATAGTAATCACTTGCCACTACAGCACTTTGTGTAATGATGCCAAAGCTCGGCTGGCAATCTATCAAAATCATATCAAACTGTTCTTTTAACTTCTCTATTTCCTTATCTAATAAATAAAGTATAGCCATTTTATTTCTTATTTGCTTACGCCTTGTTACACCTAGACACCTTTGTGCAAGTTCTATCTCTACTTTAAATAAATCTGTATGAGAAGAAATAATCGTAATGGGTCTTGTTAAATGCTGATTGACTTCTAAGTTCTCTGTAAATAAGGTTTCAAAAGGTATCTTATTGCCATTCAAACAGCTATCATACCATTTTTTAATGGTATGATTTTCTCTATACCGCGTCCCCCATTGCTCTACAGGTATAAATGAAAAAGTCAGACTAGCTTGTGGGTCTAAATCTACGACTAATACCCTATGACCTTTGGTAGCAAGGCCTACTGCTAGATTAGCCACTATACTTGTTTTACCTACTCCTCCTTTGTAGTTAACTACTGAAATAACCGCCACTTATCTTCCTCCTGCTCTCACTATGCTTATCCTTATAATATATGGTGTGAGAGGTGCTGTTATGAGTAGGTTTGTCTACATACTCATAGAATCTTGATACTTAAAGCTTATTATGCTTATATAATAGAAAAAAGATAATACCCTTATATAGGCATTATCTCTTCTTTTATTATTTACTAATTTAGGTGCTCTCTCTAATGCTATAGGGCTACCATTAAGTTGAGCACTCTTAGAACCTACAGTTAAAAAAAATGTTGTATCACCTTTTGAACAATATGCTGTAGATAATGTACTGTCCCACTCAATTTGAATTCCTAATGCATCGCATAAAGGCCTGATTTCTACTAAAGCCATTTCATTATCAATAATACCTTTATATACTGCTCTATCGTTATGAGTAGATTTTTCTACAAAAAAGCTAGCCTATTCGGCTAGCTCCTTCACTAAATCATTAAGCTGTTGTTTGATTATTTCAAAATCTCCACTTAAATCTAATGTCTTAACATTAATCTTATTACCAGCCATCCTATATTCATGGTCTGGCATAATTGCTTCATCTGTTTGAGCATATAGAAGTGCACCACTTACCTTACCAGATTGCATGACATCATAGTTTTTAACATAGGTGAATATCTGATACATATTACCTGAGTGTAAAGCCTTACTATGAAACTGCCCATGTTGTTGCAGTATTGAGCTATAATATTTTGTATCAATAATCATTGTCTTATCTTTATATTCCAACGTAATATCTGTCTTCATAGTCGGTAGTAATTCTACATATCCATCATCTACATTCCAGTTAATATGCTTAGCTGACACCTTAAATTGTGGGTAATGCTTTTTATAAAAAGCAAATATAAATTTTTCGTATAATCTATGCATATGTTGCTCATCTATATAGTGTCCTATTTTTTTAGAACCCTCTTCCTCCGTCATCAGTAAGCCCTTTATGACTAAATAGCAAATATTCAGCAGCATCTTATATGTAGCATTATGCCTGTGATACTTAATAGCTTTCCATTGAATTGTATAAGGATTTACTTCCTTGACATTTTGAAAATATATAAGTACTTTTTTCATTTTTTTCTTCTGAGCTAATGCCACATCTGGACATCTTAGGAGTAAGTTCGCTGTTGTCTTTAATATTTGATTCATGTACATATTCTCTGAATACTCATCATAGACGCAGATAAGTTGTCTTCTAAACAAAGTTTGAGCTTTAATAGAATTTGTGACATCTATTTTTCCTCTTGGAGAACTTAAAGATTGCATTTGCCTACAGTATTCTCGCCCTAATCCTCTTCTTATTTGATTAGCAATCCCCTGGGCAAGAATAGCCGCTAACAAATCACTTGTATACTGAAATGTTTCAGTCTCTATATGCTTATACGATTCCTCCTTTAAAGATTGAAAAGCATAGGCAAGCATGTAATAAATGTTTTTAATATAGATACTTTTATTCTTAGTCATTTAAAATATCACTCAACCTTATTTGCCATTTTTCCACTTGAGTACTATCATCAAACCAATATTCATGGATAAGAGGCAATAGTTCATATTTAATAACAGCTTCAATCCATTCATCTGTAATAGGATCATCTGTACACAAATAACTATGTCCTATTCTAAAGCCTGTTCCTAATGCCTCATCCTTACCAATATCCTGATTTAATGCTTTAATCGTATCTACAAGTACGCCAAACTTAGGATGACCTACTTCTTCTCTTACCTTATTAAAACCTTCTGAATCAAAAGCAGGCTCTAGTTCATAAAAAGCAAATCTCCTTCTAAGCGCATAATCAATCATAGCCAGACTTCGGTCTGCTGTGTTCATCATCCCAATGATATGTACATTACTCGGCACTGAAAACAACTCATTCGCATAAAGTAAACGAAGCTTATCTCCTCTTTTATCTTTCTCAATAAGCATAAGGAGTTCCCCAAAAATTTTACTCAAGTTACCTCTATTAATTTCATCAATGATAAAGAAATAATCCCTTTCACTATCATCTTGTGCACGTTTACAAAACTGATAAAAAGGCCCTTGCATCAGTTCAAACCCATCTTGAGTCGGGCGATACCCCATAATAAAATCTTCATAGCTATAACTTTGATGGAACTGAACCATCATTACTCTACTTGTGTCCTTAGTACCCATTATAGAATAAGCTAACCTCTTAGCTGCAAAAGTTTTGCCTACTCCAGGTGCTCCTTGAAGAATAAGATTTTTCTTATACTTAAGCAAGCCTACTAATGTCTCATACTGCTGTGCATTCATATAGACTTTGCTCAAGAAATCTTCTTCTAAATAGCTATCATACTCAATCTCTTGCTCTTCTATCTCTTCAAATCCTTCTTCTGTTTGTGTCATCATCACTTCTATTTTTTCACGGTAATCCACATAAGAAGATATATCCGTTAAAGTCTTCATCACTGCCCGACCTGGATGCTCCCAATTTCCTTTATGCGTCCATTTCACTCTTCGAATATATTTGTAATCTTGTCTTGCCTCATCAAAAATATAATCACTTTCAACAACCCCTCTTCCAATAAGAGCTGATACACCTTTTTTTACATATATAATATCTCCGATTTGCATGTCATGCATAAACTGCCAAGTCGCTAAAGAAGCATTCGTATAACTTTTATTACTGTCCCATAGTGCTTTCATCTTCATGCGCATAGATTCTCGCGTAGTATATTGTCTTAAATCACCGAGTTCCTCCCAGCCTATTCCCATAATGCCCTCATCGTAGAACTCCTCCCATTTACAAGAGTTCTCTCCTGGTGCATAAATCCAATACCTTGTTTCTGACTCCCTTAAGTTTTCTCCATATTCATCACAGCTCTCTTTAATTTCATTGATATTATTTCTTTTCCATGCCTCATGTGAAAGATGTGAAAAATCATGATATGGGATTCTATTTTGGCTAAATGCTCTTTTTAGGCAATCAACTATATTAAGATATACCAAAGCATTTGGGACAGTTTTAAATTCATTTTTCAAATCATATTGCCAGAACATTAAATCTTTATTGTTTTTAATAAGAAATTCTCTATTGCATCCATCAAGATTAAGATATGTTTCAGGCCTAATCCAATATAATCCTATAGATAGCTTCCATTTAACATAAGGTTGTTGTATAACCTTATCATAGTATGTAATAAAATCCTTTTTTGTATTTTCTTTAGGATTATCTGCATAAGCAATAGCTACTTCAAACATTTCCCATAGATTTGGTATGTCTTCTGTTCTTTTCTTTATATCTCCAAAAAACCAAGCATTTCTAGGGTCAAGTATAGGTACTCCTTCAAATGAAGTCGGTACCTCTTCTGATATCTCTAATTCTTGTGCTAACAAAGAAAGAATCCGAATACGTTTTTCATCTGTAATGTGCTTATTAAAACAACCAAAAATTGAAAAAGGACAAATATCTTCTAGTCGTTCTTCTTCAATCCTAAAAGGAAATCTCATATCTATTTTTTTAAATACTTCTTCTAATAAAATAAGTAAACCTTGTCTATTATTTTTATATCTTAATAATTTATTTGCAAGCTCTGGATAAAATTTAGTCCATTGAAATACTTCTTTTTCACTCACTTAAAATACCTCCTTTAAATAATTCATCTATATCATAACAAATAATTTAAATATTTTATACAAAAATAGCCTAAATCCCCCTTTTGGGTGAAACTTAGGCTATTTCCATCATTCTCTTATACTTTAAGCATTACTTATATAACGTCTTAAATTTTCCAGTCCAATTTGAATACCTTTTATGGGATCTTCCATCCCTTCAAACTCAATAGCCATATACCCATCATATCCTACTGATTTTAGAATACTTATACACTGCTGCACTGGTACATGTCCATGCCCAATAATCATCCCTCTTAAGTAGTTTCCACCTCTTGTTTTAAAGAAACCAGCTCCAGGATTTATACCGCTACCACTTTTTACAAGAAAATCTTTAGCATGAGCATAGAAAGCATAAGGTGCTACCCTACTTACGGCCTGCACAGGGTCTTCATCTACACATAGAAAATTCCCCATATCTACTAATAAACCAAAGTTTGGATGAGCAACCGCATTAACGAGCTTTTCTACACGCTCACTATCTTGGCAGAAAAAGCCATGATTTTCTACAGTGGTCCTGATTCCTTTACTTTCTGCATAAATTGTCACCTCCCTGCATCCTTCTACTAGTCTAGGTAGAGCCTCATTAAAGCCTCTATAACCTCTATCCCCCTGATTGTAGCCTCTTGTGGCATCGTGCCTAACAATTTTGGCACCTAATACCTGGGCAAAGTTTATCATCTCTTTTACACGCTTAATCTCTGCTTTTAGATCTCCCCCACTTCCATAAAGGAAATCTGCTCCAAAAGTAAAGCTTGATATAGGCATCTTAACGCGGTTAGCTTCCTTAGCCAGCTGGTGTACATATTCTTCTTTCGTATTCCCATCATGGGGGATTATCTCTACGAGTTCAATAGCATCAAAGCCCATTTCCTTAGCCTTACCTATGCAATCGAGTTGTGTTAATGTTCCATTTCCTATTAGTCTTGAAAAACTATAGCTACTTACAGATACTTTCATTGAGGTTCTCCTTATTCAATAATCACTTCATGCCCTGTTCTGGCAGATTCATAAATGGCATCGAGTATAGTCATAATCTCAATACCATGCTCTGCTGGAGAAATACACTGAGTCTCACCTTTAACACAATCTACAAAGTGATTGATTTCATTATCAAATAAGCCATCAAAATCTAACGCTGTCTTAGCAGCAAGCTGAACGTCTACCATGTAGTCATTGATTTCTGTGTACATTTCAAGTTCTGGACTTAATTTTGCTCCACCTTTTGTACCAAACAGTTCAATAATTCCTTCATCCTTCTTAATATTTAAACTAAAACTTGCTTCTATAGACACCACTGCACCATTATCATATCGAATCATGGCTGTAGCTAAATCTTCTACATCACAAACATCATGATTTGTTTTCTCCATTGAACAGTATCCTGTACCGCCTTTGATGTTTTTTCTATCAAAAAGTTTTTGGAAGGTAGCGCCATAAACTGAGACAGGCTTAGGATTATCCATAAGGAATCTTGTAAGGTCAATAACGTGTACACCTAAGTCAATTAATGGACCACCACCAGAGCGTGATTTATCTCCAAACCACCCTCCTGGATTGCCCTTTCTTCTTAAGTAAGTAGCCTTGGCATAATAAATATCTCCTAAGAAATCTGTGCTCTGATAATCCTTAATAATGTTAGCATCATTTCCAAAGCGTCTCACAAAGCCAATCATTAAGAGTTTGCCCGCCTCATCAGCAGCCTTTTTCATAGCTCTTGCTTCTTCCGCATTCATAGCCATTGGTTTCTCACAAATAACATGCTTACCTGCTTTAAGGGCTGCAATAGAACAAGGTGCATGGGCACTATTCCATGTACATACACTGACTGCATCTAGTTCTTCAAGTTTTAGCATTTCATTCATATCTGTATAAATACGTGAAACCTTATATTTTTCTCCTACTGCTTTTACACGTTCCTCATTAATATCACAAAGTGCATAAAGCTCTACATCTGGATTTTTCAAATACCCCTGTATATGTAAATGACTAATACTTCCTGTTCCAATAATACCTACTTTAATTTTACTCATTTTGCTTTCCCCCTATCCTCTTAACATATGATTTAAGAAATCAACAGCCAATTTAATATCTGCTTCAGGATTGTCTCCAACTTCTCTTTCAATGGTTAAGAATCCCTTGTAGCCAATATCCGTAAGGGCCTGTAAATACTTTTTAAAGTCTACATCCCCTTGCCCAAGTGGCAGTTCTATAAAGGCTTTACCTTCTTGAATGGTTTCTTCTACCAAACCATAAATAACCTCAGGGTCTTTAATCAGTAGGCGTCTACCATCTTTAGCATGTGTATGAACAATATAATCTTTTAGTGTATAAACAGCTTGAACAGGATCATCCCCTGTTACCATGACTAAGTTGGCTGGGTCTAGATTAACCGCTACCCCTTTTGAACCTAATGTATCTAGGAAGTTTCTTAGTGTAAGAGCAGTCTCAGGACCTGTTTCAATAGCAAAATGTGCTTTAAGTTCATCCGCATACTGGCTTAACTCAAAACAAGCTTCCTGCATAATTTTATAGCGATCGTGATTAGGATCTTGTGGGATTACGCCAATATGTGTCGTCACTATAGAAGTCTCTAAGTCTTTAGCTAAGTCTAAAATCCTCTTAGATTTTTCAATATTAACTTTATTTTTAAGAGGATCTCCAAAGCCTTGCCCTAAGTCTCCACACAGTGCAGAGATTTCAAGCCCATGATCCTTTACACGATTTAGAAACTCTTTTCTTTTTGAAGGCGTTAAATTTTCTGGAGACATGTCTCCATGTGTTGAATAAACTTGTATACCCTTTACTCCCATGTTTTCAGCTTTTTTTAAGGCGGTTTGCATATCTGTTCTAAATGAGTCAATAATGACACCTATTGGAAATCTATTCATACGAGCCTCCTATTTTTTAAAATTGACTTTATAGTCAAATAATTTATACTTTAATTATACTTTTACCTCAAAAAAAGTACATATATCAGATTGATACATCTTTATCTTATATTGCTCTTTTACATTAAACAGGAGGTATATCATGATTCATTCTTTTTACGAAAATCATAATCATCTTGACCCTGATTTCTCTATTATCTTTCACCCTAACTTTCTTAGTAACAGCACCCCATTTAATGACATGATGCACTGGCATGAAAGCCTTGAAATGATCTATCTTATAGAAGGGAAATGCCATGTAGTATGTGGACCTAACAAAGTACTTGCTACACCTGGTGACCTCGTTCTCATTAATGCCAACGATCTACATAAATTCGAGGCCATGAGTGAACATACCCATTACTACTGCCTTATTATCCATTCCTCCCTTTATGAAAGCTTAGGGCTAGATACCTTAAATCTCTCATTTGAAAATAAGATTACCAATTCTAAGTGCATTGAAATTTTTAATCAGATTATTTATGAGATGACACATCAAGATACAGCCTATAAAGTAGCTGTTAAAGGGCTTATCGCTAACCTATTAGTAGAACTCATACGGCACCATATCTTACAAGATACTAACCTCCTTGTCCTAGGTCAGAGTAACAAAAAAATAAACTTAGTTAAAAATGCTATCCAGTACATACAAAAGCATTATCGAAACAATATAACGATAGATGATATTTGTTCAAGTATCGGATTTAGCAAATATTACTTCTGCCGTACCTTTAAGGAGATTACCAACAAAACAGCTACTGATTATATCAATTATCTACGCTGCCAGTATGCTCAGAAATTGCTTCGTTCAGGTAATTATAATGTGAGTGAAAGTTGTGAACTAGCAGGGTTTAGTAGCTTACCCTACTTCTCTAGAATTTATAAAAAGTATATGGGCTATCCCCCTTCAATTGAAAAATAAATCCCCTTCTATTCTTGATTTCCAAATCTTTCATTTTATGTTAAGATGAAAACATATTACTAAAGGAGTTGTGTGAATGGGAATATTAGATTTTCTTACTGCAAAAAAATATAAAGATGACAAAAACTCACCAACGGAAGAAATCCAATACCTCCACTTAAAAGATGAGTTAAAACGACTAAATGATAAAAGAGATGCCCTCTCACGTACTTGCTTGGAGCTCGATACGAGATTAAATCAATTAAAGTACACTGTATCTGAACTTGAGGATACCCTAAGTATCCAGTCCTATGGTTTTCATGAAACCAAATATGGCTTTGAAAATTCAACGCTTTATAAAAATAAATTAGCTGAAGTTAGGGATCAGCAAAAACAATTAATCAAAAATAAGACGGCTACTCATCACAATCCGGAAAAAGAATTTATTCTGGATACTATAAAACTTACATTACGTACATTTAACAGTGAATGTGAAAATATTATTACAAAAGCCAAACACAGCAATTTAGAAGCCTCTGAAAAACGTATTCATAAAGTTTTTGATGAGATTAATAACCTAACACATATGCAGGAAGTCTCCCTAAGCAAGGAGTACTTAAACTTAAAAATTGCTGAACTTTATCTTAAACATGAATATGAATTTAAAAAGCACCAAGAAAAAGAAGAACAAGCAGTCATTAAAGATCGCCTAAAAGAAGAAGCTAAAACATTAAAAGAACTTGAAAGTACCAGAAAAAAACTTGAGAAGGATGAACTCCGTTTTCAAAATACGATCAATGAAGTGCATACTAAATTAGAAAGTGCTACTGAAAGTGAGCAAGCTAAACTCCTTAAGAAGTTAACGGATACAGAAGCTAAACTAAAAGCGCTCACACAGACTAAACAAGATATCCTAAGTAGAGAACAAAATGTAACTACTGGCTACGTATACATCATTTCCAATATGGGTTCATTTGGTGAGGATGTGTATAAAATCGGTATGACAAGAAAGCTAGACCCAGAAGAAAGTATCAAAGAACTTAATGGTCTATCTGTTCCATTTAACTTTGATATTCATGCTATGATTTTTTCAGAAGATGCCATAGCCCTTGAAAAGAAACTACATAAAAGATTTAGCAAAAACCAGCTTAATAAAGTTAATGCCACAAAAAACTTTTTTAAAGTGCCTCTTAGTGAAATAGAAGATTTCCTTCAAACAGAATGTCATATCTCTGTAGAACTTATACCATCAGCTGATGCTGAAGAATATAGAAAATCTTGTTCACCCCAAAAAACTGCTATGATTAACTCACTCATTGTAGGTCATGTTATACCAACAGAAGAGCTCTAACCTTAAATCGAGGTTAGAGCTCTTTTTTTAATATAAGCTTTTCATCAATATATACCTTCTTAGGCCGCCATACTTGAGCTTATCTTTTTTCACTTCATAGCCTAATTTCAAAAAGTATTAACACTAAAAGTATTATAAGGTGAAGCTGTGGCGCATAGAATAGGTGTCTGTTTTTCTTTTGCAATCTCTTCTAGAAGGCTACACATCCTATACTGTAGGTTATTCCCTCTATAATCCGCTTTAACAAGTACAGTATCTACTTGCCCCACTTTTAGCAATTCTTCTCCTTCTAGCCCTACATCATAACCGTAATTAGATGGACTATAACCTCTTTTTAAATAAATAGCTAAGGCTGCTAATTCATTCTCTTCTGTAACATATCCTAAAAGGACTCCTTCTGTGCTAAAATGACTTTGTATTTCTTCTCTGCCTGATGGCACATAGAGCTGCTTATCTTCTAAACCCTCTACAATCTCATCTTGTAACGCCATAATCTGATCTATATCTTCAAAAGTGAGTCTTTTTAAAGTGAGTTTTACAAGCTCACCATCTTTTCTTTTTGCTTGTATACTTTGATTCATATCATAATACTCCTACTTCTTTTTAGCTCTATTATAAATAGAACTTAGGCATAATAGCAATTCCTGTACAAACTTTAATATTTAGGATTTATTTAAATTTTCTTTGAAAAAGTTGAAGAATTTTCACTACATCGGACTATATAGTATATGTAAGATGCAAAACACATCCTAGGTAGTAGAAGCATCCTACATTTCGTAAGCTAATAGCTCACTTACTATTTCCCCCTTCTAGTAAGAAAGCTTTCTAGCCTACACCCCTATAGGCTTATGTCGTGGCAGCAAGGTCTATAAGGTTCAATTTTTATAGCACTTACCCTTCATAAAGATCTCCGGCAAAAGGATCTGGATGCGTACGCCTATCTAACGGCAGCCCATATGTCCCTCGGTGCTACCTCCCATCTAGCCTTTATATATGCACTGGCATCCCTGTAAACGGCAGTTGCGGATCATACCCACCTCGGTACCCATGGCGCACTTTAAGAAAAGCTACCTCTTCCAAACCTTAGTCCTATTTACTTATGAAGACTAAGTTGCTTAAATCTTTGCCACACCTAAAAAGCCGAGCCTATACAGTATTTTAAAGGGGGACTGCATGGTGCTTGGCTTTTGGTGTTCTTTATTAAAACTTTCCAAGCATATAAAAAAGCTGACCTTATTGGTCAGCTTTTTTATATGCTTGTTCTAACAATCCTTCTATACTTATTATCAACTAACATGATTTAGTAGCTTACATCTACCCATAGCATACAGTGATCAGAGTAATTATTCTTCACCATACCCACTTCATTAATATGTAAATTTTTACTCAAAATAATATTATCAAGCTGATGTGTTACGCAGTCTTCCCCTGGGAAGGTATCATGCCACACTCCATTATGCCCATTAGCAATTTGGTAATCCTCTAAAAATAGCTCAAACTCACCTCTATCTTCTATATTAAAATCACCTGTTACGATTTTAAATTCAGCCTTATCCTCATCTAACAGACGTTTTAAATAAGCCATTTGATCTTTTCTTGTCTTGGTATCTTCAAAACTAAGATGTGTATTATAGAAAGAACCTGTGTGTTCTCCTATTTTAATACTGATTTTTTGATAAATCCTCTGCTCAAAACCATTACTTTCTAAAAGCTCAAATGTAACATCTAGAGTAGGCATATTCACTAAGCATCCTAGCCCATAGGCTCCCCCATCAAAGTCTATCGCCTTATGAAAAGCCGAAAAAGTTGTCTCCTTACTTTTAAGAGCCTCAATCTGATTAACTTGTTGGCTTCTCCCTGTCTTATTATCTACTTCCTGTACCCCTAATACATCAATTTCTTGTTCATCAATCACCTTTGAAAGTAATCCTAAATCCTGATGGCAGTATTGTCCTGCTGCAATATTATAAGTTGCAATTTTCATGCTATCCCTTTCCTTCCTCAATATCTATTTTCTTCTTTATTATACTACTGTATACTATAAAAAATAGAGCTAATCAATAAAACCCTTTTCATTCCCCCAATTTTTTATTTCCCATAACTATTTTATTCTCACTCTAAGCTCATTAATCATACCGCTTAAGTACTTGTTTAAGCCTATTAAAATAAATGTGAAATTCTTAGATTATGAATCATCTCCACAATCTCTTTAGTTCGCGTACAACCAAATTTCTTCAGCAAGCTTTTAATCTGTGTTTTCACCGTCACGACCTCTACGTATCTAAGCTGAGCAATCTGTGCTACTTTATGTCCTTGAAGTAAAAGTTTTACAAGTTCTCTTTCTGTGGGTGTCAGTTTGGAAATGGTCTGAATAAAGTACAGTAAACTCCTCTCAGAGGTGTGTAGGCGTGTAAATTCCTGCATAATCTTCTTTTGAAATCTCATCTCTAATATAGGCTCATCCTCATAAGCACATCTTATATGATGAAGAAGTTTCTCCTCCTCACAGCCTTTAACTACATAATCTACAGCCCCTGTTGCCATAGCTGTAATCACCATATCATCTGTTTCATGTGCTGTTAGAAAAATAATTTTAATCTCTGGATAATCAAAATGGATATGTTCTGCTGCCACAATGCCTGAGTTGATTTTCTCCATTTCAATATCCATTAAAATAAGGTCTGGTTGCACCTCATGAGCCAACTTTTCTATCTCTTTTCCAGAACATGCCTCCCCTATTAAGCACATATCTTGTTGCTTTCTAATAAGTTCTGCCAAGTCTTCGCGAATCAGGTCAAAGTCTTCTGCCACCATTACCTTTATACATTCCCCCATAGTCTACCTCCCTTAAGTGTTCTCACTAAACTTAGGTAATAAAATAAACATGTGCGTTCCTTCATTTTCTATGCTTTCTACACGCAAGCTGCCTAAATGCCCCTTTATAATTTTCTTTACATAGTACAGCCCCATTCCCCAGTTATAATTCGTATTTTTACTTGTAAAAAAGGGATCAAAGATTTTCCCTAGCTTTTCTTTAGACAGACCCTTGCCATTATCCCGTACTTCAATTACGGTATATAGTCGTTCACTATAAGTAATCAGTTCTACTTTTGCCTCATCTTCATGTGCCTCTACTGCTGCCTCATACCCATTGGTAAGAAGATTATAAATCGCTTCACTCAAATGGACTTCATCTGCAAGCACCATCTCTTGGGTTTTAAGGTTAACCTGAACCTCATATTCTGGATACTTCTCATGAAACTTGATAAGAGCTAACTGTACAGGCTGCGTAATTGAAATAGGCATAAGATACATGGCGTTGTTCTTAATGGATTTATAAAGCTCCTCCATATGCCTAAGCATGCCTTCATTCAGTTCATTGAGCCGCCTTGTATAGCCTTTGAGTTTCTCCAAATCTGGCTCAGGTTCTTCTAAAAGTTCTATGATTTTTTTATTGACCACTCTATTGGCTAGAAGCTGATTCTTCATGCTATGTACAAAAACTGTAGCCCCCATATTACTTGTATCAAACTTATGTTGTAAAAGGACTTCATTTTTCTCATCTAGCCTTTTCACCTGAGTATAATGGGCTATGCTAAAACTCCCTAATAAAATAAAGAAAATGCCACAGCAAGTTAGTCCAATCCACCCAAAGGTAGACATGGCTGAAGTGGTATAGCTTATCCCTCTAATCCACATATAATCTACACCATAGGTCTGATAAATTTGAGCTGGGTCTTGAATACAATAAAGACTATATAACAAGGTAATACTTAAATAAGATAAAATCACCCATCTGAAGTGACGTTTACAAAAAGGAATGGTAATACTTCTATATTCAATAAGTAGTACGGTAATAGCACTAACAATACATAAACTAATCCATGCAAAGGCTAGTTTAATCATAAAAGCTTGCAAAAAGTATCGTCCGCGTACCACTTCTCTAAAAACTTTGGGATAATAGTAAATGAGCCAAAAAACTGTTGGCAGTATAAGCCACTTCATATATGGGAGTCTCTTCCTGATAGCTGGCACCATGGAATAATGCATGGCCGTGCTCAGAAGGATGATAGGAAAGGTAAAGCGCCCTATTGCAACCATATATCCTAATCGATCTAGGCTAATAGGTAAATATTGCAGTTTCACTTGAATACTTGGAATTAAAAAGAGAAAAAAGCGTTGAGATTGGGAAAAGCCTCCCGATTTTGCAATATAAATGATAATACCAATAAACATAATAATAAAACTTAAACATAATCCAAACAGTAAAAAAGAAATACTATCTTTTTTTACACAAATTACATAAAGACAGACAATAGCCATTAAAATCATAATAAGGATA
Source organism: Zhenhengia sp. (assembly GCF_046966505.1). NCBI lineage: Bacteria > Bacillati > Bacillota > Clostridia > Lachnospirales > Lachnospiraceae > Zhenhengia > Zhenhengia sp. Next base: position 80,774 of record NZ_JBKVCH010000010.1, on the reverse strand, counting down.
AGCATACTTCCTCCTATGTTGCTTATGTTCTCTTAATTTTATCACAAAATTCTAAATAATAAAAGAGTATGACTCTTAAGTCATACTCTCTTCTTATAAACTTTATAATCTTTATTTATAGCTACTTGTTGCCTCTTCCATAATATCAAACATCACATAATCTTCAACAGGTACTGGTTCTGGAATTCTACCTGCATTAATGAAGACTTGTTGCTGACTTTCATAATACTTCTTAATGGTACCATCTTCTAAGCTAGCTTTAATTTCTTCCCCTGTTAGCCATTTCGCTCCATTCTTTGTATCTAGGATAGTAGCTTCATCAGCTTCTATGAGCTTCGCTACTGCCTTGCAAATCTCTTCAATATGAGGATTTCTATAATCCTGTGCTTTTAAGAGTGCTTTTGCAAAGCGTACTAAAATATCTTTATTTTCTTTAGCATATTTATCTGTGGTAATATAACCACTTGCAAAAGTAGCTTGTTCTAAGAAGTCTTCATTGCCTGCTAAAGTAATACAGCTATCACCCATTTGATTCATAATGGTTGTAGAACTTGGTTCCCATGTTGCACAAGCATCTATACTGCCTCCAACCATAGCAGATACCATACCGGAAGCTTCCATTTGAATAATCTCTAGGTCTTTTTGCGTCATCCCTGCTTTTTCAAGGGCTAAATTTAAAATAATTTCTGAAGAAGTTCCTGCTTGAACAGCCACTTTCTTTCCTTTTAAATCTTCTATACTGCTAACCCCTTTATCTTTATTGGCTAATACAACATCCGATAAACTTAAGGCATCAATAGCAAAAACTTTAGCTTCCCCTTCAATACAAAGTGCATGTGCACCATGCCCAATCTGAGCAATTTGAATATCCCCAGAAGCAAGGGCAGCAATTTCTGCAGGACCTCCTGCAAATTGTACAAGCTCTATATCTAGACCATATTCTTCAAAATAACCTTGCTCAATACCTGATACAACTGCTGAAGCACTTCCCATATTAGGCATATAAGCTACGCGTACCTTATCAGGTGTTTTATTCCCTGCCTCACCTGCCTGTGCCCCTGTACTTTGACTTGGTGTACATCCTACAGCCATACTCATTGTTAATAAACCCATTAAGGCTAATTTAAAGATTTTCCTCATACTTTTTCCCCCTCTATCCTTCTACTTTCTCACTGCTAGATACTCCTCATAAACCTGACCCCAGATGTAATTTTTAAGTTCTAAAAATTCTTGTGACATTTTGGTTTCTTGTGTTCTTGGATAAGGAATATTCACCTCAACAATTTCCTTAATACGCCCTGGTCTTGCACTCATAATGACTACACGTTGTGCCAAGATAATGGCTTCCTCTACATCATGTGTAATAAAGAAACAAGTCTTTTGCTCTCTCTCCCAAGTCTGTAAAAGCTCACTTTGAAGCTGTGTTCTTGTCTGTGCATCTAAAGCACCAAAAGGTTCATCCATTAAAAGAACTTCTGGATTTACTGCATAAGCTCTGGCTATAGCTACCCTTTGTTTCATCCCTCCAGATAGCTCTTTAGGATAACTTTTTGCAAAGCTACTTAGTCCTACTATGTCTAAGTATTTTGCTGTTTCTTTTTGAACATCTTCTCGCTTCATGCCTCTTAGTTTAAGCCCAAAGGCAATATTCTTCTCTACCGTTAGCCAAGGGAAAAGGGCATATTGTTGAAAGACTACACCACGCTCTGTTCCTGGTCCATCTATAGGATTTCCATCTAAAAGAACATTACCTGAACTAGGTACATCTAAGCCTGCAATAATATTAAGTAAGGTTGACTTACCACAGCCCGAAGGTCCTACTACACATACAAATTCATTCTCTTTAATCTCTAGGTCTACACCGTTAAGCGCTACCACTTCATTTCCTCTTACATTGAAAACTTTTTTGACATGGTCAATCTTAACCTTTACTGTACATGAGTCTCCTGCCATCCTGTGAGCCTCCTTTCAAGAAATCTAACGAATTTCTCCATAGCCATTCCTATAATGCCTATAATAATAATACCAAGCAGTACCGTTCCCATATCATAATTTCCACTTGCTGTTTGAATCATCATGCCAAGCCCCTTTGATGCACCTGTCAGTTCTGCAGCTACTAATGTGGTTAAGGCTGCGGATAAACCTAGTCTTGTACCCACTAAAATAAAGGGGGTAGAAGCTGGCATAACGACTTTAAAGAAAATATCTCTATCCGATGCTCCAAGTATTTTAGCTGCTTTAATCAGTGTAGCATCTACACTGCGTACACCTTGATAAATAGTTACCACTAATACTAAAAAAGAAGCAATAAAAATCACGGTTACCTTTGACCTTTCATCTACCCCTACCCCAACAATAATAAGGGGTATGTAAGCAAGTGGCGGTATATTTCTTACAAATTGTATCCAAGGCTCGATTAAACCTCTAACCGGTCTATACCATCCCATTAAAAAAGCTACTGGAATAGAGGCAATAAAAGCAAGAGAAAAACCTGCAATTACACGAAATAAGCTGTAGGAAATATGTAGCCATAAAGTTCCATCTGCTATTTTCTTAATACACTTTTCTATGACCTCTACAGGTGAAGCAAAAACAACCCCTGCCTCAGACATAGAAATAAGTTGCCACAAAACAATAGCTGTTACAAAAGAAATAAGAATCCATACCTTATCCGAAATCTTATTCATACCATCCCCCCCTAATGTATTCCCTAAAAACTTATCAAATAAATCTTTTATACTATTTATTATATATAAGTTTATTTTTTAAAAAAGTATGATTTTTTTTCATACCCCAAACTCTAATCTATTCTATTTTTATAAAATGTGCATTAAAAAAGGCACTTCTATAAGTGCCTTTTCTCTAAATCACCTTGATTATTCCTTAATCCAATCTAAGGTGAATTTTATAAATTCCATTTCCTTCATATCATCTCTGCCTTCGTAAAGCATACCTATTGTTCCATCCTGTAAAACAGCCATACTATTATAAACAAAATCATCTTCTTTAATGACTTTTGCATAAGGGAAAGTTTGGCCACCATCTTCACTTAATCTCACTGTACCTTTTTTACGTTCTTTCTCATTACCTGGATTAGCAAATAAAATGCGCTCTTTTCCATCTCCTAAGTCTGGATACTTAATGAGTGAAGACTGACAAGTCGGATCTTCAAACTCATCTACCCATTCTACCTGGCTCCAAGTCATACCCCCATCTTCACTATAAGCTCTAGCTGTACGTTTTTGCCTATCATGGTTCCTCATCATATACAGTAATCTACCATCATTTAATTCTACAACTTGAGATTCAGTTAAACATGCTTCATAGTCTAAAAGTGTACGAGCTTCTACAGCTTCTCCTTTATAAAGGCGCCCATCATTTGGTGAATTGCCTCTTGTCCAAGTTTGACCATGGTCATCACTTATGATTAAACAGCAAGACATCGTCCATCCCACAGCATTGGTATGATTAGAAAAGTAAATCGGTACAACTAATCTTCCTTTATACTTTTCTGTCGTCATTTGAATACCTACGCCAGGTCCAGGCCCTATAAATTTCATCCACTCTTCTTTAACTTGTCCATTTAAATTAATGGGTTTAGACCAAGTTAATCCATCATCTTTACTATATACAACTTCTAAAAAGGATGTACGCTCTTCTAGTAATGGGCCTGTCCCTTTAAAAATATTACCGATTAACTCATCCTCTTTATAAACGTAGCCTGCTTCATCTACACGTAATGAGGTAGCTTCTCCCGATTCACTAGAGATCACGCCATCTCTTAGCACAAATCTGTTATTATGTACATCATAAAGGTAGCGATTGCCTTCCTTGTCTACCCCCTTGCCTGGCCTTGAATTCCATAAACCAACCCCTCCTGGTGTATGGCAATAAAATAACCATATAGTATCTGTATCAGCATCATATACCATAGAAGGGTCAATATCTCCTGCACCTTCACTTCTTCCTTCTCCTACACTTTCTACTGCTAGAATAGGTTCCTGCCAGGTTACACCATGATCTTCGCTTCTTCTTATCACTTTATCAATACGGTTAGGATTATCTGCAGGATCCGTATAACGAGCATCTGCACATGCTATAACTGTTCCTTTTTTTGTTACAATTAAGGATGGAATTCTATAATACTCTGCATCAAAAATTTGTTTGGAAAAAATTTTCATTTTTATCTCCTTTTTAACAGTATGTTTTAAATTATTATACTTATTTATACCTTAATTTTTACATACTTATATAATATTTTCAAGTTATTTATTTAATTTTATATACAAATTATACATTTAATTATCTACTACATACTGAAAATTTCTTTCATATTTCTAACTAACTAAAAAGACTGCCGTAAGCTTTTCCGACAGTCTTTTTAGCTATAAATTTATAAATCACTTAAGTTTTATCTCTACTATACAATGACCGTATTCTGATTCTACGCATTTTGTACATTCAAAGTTATTTGGTCTGTTGTATTTGACTTAGATGGATTTAGACTTTTTCTTCTCTATTTCTATAATTGATTCATCCATTCTATAGCTAATCTAAACCATGTTCCCACATGAGTATTAACGAGATAATCCGCATCTGGCTTAGCTGTTCTTTGATCACAAAGACTTAATCCATGTCCACCTTTTGGATAAATATGAAGTTCAAAAGGAATATTATATTTTTTAAGTGCCTGTGCAAAGAGCATGCTATTTTCTACAGGTACAGCTTGATCTTCAAAAGTATGCCAGATAAAAGCCGGTGGTGTAAGTTCACTTACTAAAACCTCTAGTGAAACCTTCTCTTTATCCATTTCATAAGACTCACCTAATAAGTTTCTAAAAGACCCTTCATGTGCAAAGGTCTCGCTTGTAATAACAGGATAGCCAAGTATCATAGCATTAGGCTTATTCTCTGCCTCCTTAAGCTCTAATGCATCTTGAATAAACTGCTCCTGCCAAGATACACCTAGGTGCCCTGCTAAGTGTCCTCCAGCTGAAAAACCACATACAATGATTTTATCTGTATCTACATGCCATATCTTTGCCATACGTCTTACATAAGCTACAGCCGCTGAAACTTCTAAAAGTTGCTGTGGATAATGACTAGGACTTACACTGTATCTTAATACAAAAGCATTATATCCTTCTGCTGCAAAAGCTAAAGCTACCGGCTCAGCTTCTCGATCTGATGTAAAGCCGTATCCACCTCCTGGGCATATAATAATACTTGGTCTTACTCTATCCATATCTACTTCAGGGCTATTATCTATCACATAAGTATGCAGTGTAGCACCTTGTTCATGGCTCCCTAGCCCTTTAAAAACTTGATTAAGTTCTATGCTTGTATGTAGCATATTATTTCCTCCTTAGAATGATCCAAAATCTTTAGCACTAATCCAAGCATTATTTTAACATAAAAGAATTTCAAATTCTTATTTTATCTAATATTTAAAATTAATTTATTAAATTCAACTTTATCTTTTTAGTTCCTTTCTAAATTCTCCAGGTGTTTTACCTGTTACTTGTTTAAAACGCCTAATAAAGCTAGATACATTTATATAGCCTACTTGTTCAGAAATATACTGTATACTTTCACCAGAATTTTCTATTAGCTTTTTCGCCTTCTCTATTCGCAATAATGTAATGTAATCTAAAATAGTCATTTGCATATGCTCCTTACAATACTGACTTAAATATGAAATCGACGTATTAAATTCATCTGCTACTAACTGTACAGAAAACTCAGTTCTATCATAGGTCATCTCAATAAATTGTTTAATCTTTTCTATATCTAACTTAATAGATGTTTTCTTGTTTGTCTGTTCAATTTGCCTAATAATTTCTTTAAAAACTTCGAGAAAAATCTCTGTTAAAGTTTCTTTTTCTTCAATATCATAAAAAATCATTAAATCAACAGGATCACATTTAACATTATAAGTGCCATTTACTAAATACTTATTAAGCACAATCATTACTTCACAGTAAGTATCTCTCACTATCTCTAAAGGCATCTTTGTTTCCTTTATATTGTCAATTATTTCTTTTACAACTAATTTCAAATATACAATCTGTCTATTCTTTGCATAAACTTTTAAATGATTTAGCATGGTTTTATTTGTTTATAGCAATAGGTAAAACTTCATCTATGTTCCGCTTTTTCCCCTGCTCCACACCGTACGTGCGACTTTCACCGCATACGGCGTTCCATCATGTTCACCATGACTTGGGACTATCCCTCCATAGTTTATTATCACTACTTCTCCGGTACTGTATCCCTACTCTCACTAAGATAAAGTATGTTACCATACACTGCTTCTTCGGTGATAAACCCTCCACATCCTTAGCTTTCCACGTTCCAATAATCCTATCTTTACATCTATCCTTAGGTATTTCCTATAAGCCTGCTAGCTTGATAGTGCCTGTAACACTATAAGGTATTTCATAACATCACTCTTACTTTACCTCACTAGCCTCATTAATATGAGCTATGTATTTCTACATAGGCGAGTTATAGACTTTTTCATTCAGAAATTCGTCAGTATACTTTGATACATTCTTACCATAGATAGTTTATAGACCACCGGCCTATCATCCACTCAATGACCATTTTCATTAGGGTTTCTTTCAGCCGTCTTCACCGAGCTTATGACCCAATCTTCTTTATCTAAGATTACGCCATTCGGAGTATTATGGGCAGTATTTCAAGACGTTACTCTATCATTCTACTTCTCAGATTATTAGTTCTCTAATTTTATTAAATTAAAGGTTAATCTTTTCAATTAACAACGTGTCGCACCAATGTACTCTTCTATTTGATCCCATGCTACGAAATTTTGTTGCTCTGTCTCACTTAATTCAAAAATAGATCTTGCCCGAATATAGGCATTAGGCATATAGTATATATCGGATTCTATTGTACCAATAGCTATCTTCAAGCGTTGTTTTTTTAGTAAACACTGCTTTAAATCTTGCTGCTCACTTATTCCTATCAATAAAGTAAAAATATTATTTTTTAAAATCTGTATTACATAAGCATAATTTATCTGTACTATATCTTTCATACATTTTTGAATGCGTGATAAAACTTCTAATTCTGAACCTATCTCTTTATCTTCTTTTACAAGTAATATACTGTGATAAGGTGCTGTTAATGTTATCCCTACATTCATACATTCTTGATAAAATACTTCCTTATCACCTATCGTTCCATTAATAAGTTGATTAAGTAAAAAGTTTTGTTTAATTGGAATATTTTTTTCAAACTCATATTCTAATCTTTCATTTTGCTTACTTAAATACCCAATAGTTTCTTTTATTAAATCTATTTCATCTTTATAATCTTTCTGATTAATCTTTATGCGATAAGGTTTCGTTAAATATTTAAGCTGCTGAATAGGTCTATAATTATTTCTAGCTATCCAAATTACAAAACCCATTCCCACAACTAATATAATTCCAATAATACTAAACATGGTTATTTTAAGTATGCTTAAACTTTTTAGTATCTCATCGTTTGATGTAACAGACATATAGGCAATATTAAATTCTGGCATATAACTTATAAATAAACTTTTTCCTTGAATAGATTTGATAATATATGTCTTATCCTCTATTAAATTATCGCTCTTTAATAACTGCTTAATATCATTTTTTATTTCTTCCGTTTCCATATCCAGTTGAAACTGTTTATTAATTTCTTGATAGCAGCTCTCTAATTCTTGTTTTGTAACTAAGTAGTCCTTACGTTTTATGTCTTTAGACTCTGCACCTAATATGGCATTTAAATGAGTATTCTTCATTTTAAAAATAACATTACCAACTAATTCACCACGATAAAAATAAGGAAATGTATAAAGTGTATAATCTTCACCTTGATCTGTAATATCTCGAATTAAGGTAGGCTGTTTAATGTTTTGCAGCATGATTTTATAAGCTTCACTCTTTAAATCATTGGGACTATACTTATTATAAAAATCTGTTGTTTTAATACTACTTGTACTGCTATACGAATATTCTGCCTCATGAAAAATCACAAAAATATCTTCGTAAATATCATTGATAATATTATATTTTTCTAATGCCTGAATTAATTCCATAGCAGATGTAATGTCTAAATTGAGCTCAAATGGTTTATATGTATATGTAACTTGCATTGTAATACTTCTACATGTATCCAATACTCTCTCCAAATTATAAGTAGCAGCTTTAAGCGTTGTTATATCTTTTTTTAAAACTTCTCTCTCTAGTGCCTTAAACCCCATATACCTAAAACTAAATACTAAGATTATAACAGGCACAATTAATATGGACATATACGAGATAATATATCGATATAGTACTACTCTATCTTTATATTTAGGCCGCTCCCCCACATGATCTCCCTCCTAAATTTATAATATAAATTTAATTATATCATAATATTCTTTATTTTTAATTTTATATTTTTAAAAGGCATAAGTCTTATCCAGACCTATGCCTTTTCTACACTTCTTATTTATATCTTTCATAGCCCTCTTGATAAATTTGTACATATCGTTCAACATTCATTTCTTTAAGTCGTGATTTGTAATCTTCCCAATCTTTTTCTATATCACTTGTACCTGTAATCCATTTTGCTTTCATTTCTTCAACATAATTATTAAGATCTGTTGATATAGTTGATAATTCATTAAGTTCCTCATCTGTAAATCTTATAACTGGCATAACTTCTTTATTAGCATATGGATCATATAAATTATATCTTTCAATCTTCTTTTTCTTATCTACTGCAAAGTCTATTTTTTCATACATTTCACTAGTCATAATCCCTGGTGCATTAGCTGCAGGTACAGTCTTAAAACGATATTCATCAATAGACATTCCCTCTGGAGCTTCTACTATCTTATACATTTCGCCTTCTTTTTGTAGACTTTTACCTACTTCACCCCAATGTACTTGTATAGAAATATCTTCTTCATAAAATTTATCTATCCATTTCATAGTAGCTATTGGATCAGGATTTACATTTGTAATAGCAAATTTATCTAAAGCCATGCCGAATTTATATCTATTCCATTTTTGATCTCCATTAGGCCCTATTAAAGGTTCCATAGCTACATAATCATTATAGGCACGCTCTACTCCTGCAAAATTCTCATCTGCATAAATAATAAATGCACCTACAATCATTTCTTCACTCTTACCTTTAGAAATATATTGACTTTGGTCTTGAGTAAAAATTTCCTGATCTATTAATCCTTCTTTATAAAGCTTTTCAAACCACTTGATTGCTTCTTTATACCCATCTTCCATAGCAGAGAATTTAACCTGACCATTCTCTAAAATAATATGCCCTGGTACATCCAATGTTCCAAATGCTCCTGAAAGTGAATAATCCCCTGTATAAACCTGATTTGCACGATATGTGAAAGGAATTTCATCATTTTTTCCATTTCCATTTGGATCTTGAGTCTTAAATGCCTTTAACACTTCATAAAATTCATCTGTTGTTTTAGGTACATCCAAGCCTAATTGATCTAACCAAGTTTTATTAATAAATAAATTATCTGGTATATTTTCTGGTAAAAATTCATCATAAAATGGTAAAGTGTAAATTTTACCATCAGGAGATGTTAAAGCCTTCTTTAACTCTGGATATTTTTCTAACATTGCACTTACATTAGGCGCATACTGAATTAAATCATCTAATGGTAAGAGCATCCCCGCTTTACCATATTTATTAATATCTGAATCCGACAATCCCCCTCCAATAAATAAATCCGGCAAATCATTTGATGCTAACATTAAATTCTTTTTCTCATTCCATACATTACCTGGAATACATTCATATTCTACATTAACACCAGTCTCACTAGAAATGCGCTTTAAAATATCCATCTGATTAAAGTCCCCACTTAAAGCACCTACCGCAGCTACCGCCTGTAATGTCAGTGGTCCTTCTTGTTTTATGGATTCTTTTCCTTGATCCCCTACTGAACTACAACCTACTCCGCTACCTGCTATTATTACTGTAGCCATACCTAAATAAAATACTTGTTTTAAAAAACGTTGCTTCCTCATTTTAAATTCCCCCTTATATATTTGACTTTTATCAACCTTTGACTGAACCAATCATCATACCTTTTACAAAATACTTTTGTATAAATGGATATACACATAAAATTGGTAATGTAGATACAATAATAACCCCATACTTAAGCATATCTGCTATTCTTTGCTGCTCCATTACACTTGCTGCACTACCTCCCATACTCATAGATGCTTCTTGTTGAATAAGAATTTCTCTTAATATAACTTGTAAAGGATAAAGCTGACGATCCCTTAAATAAATCAAGGCATTAAAGTATGAATTCCAATGTCCTACAGCATACATAAGCACTATAACACCTAGTATAGGCTTAGCAAGCGGCAGTACCACACTAAAGAAAAACTTAAAGTAACTACATCCATCCATTTGCCCTGCTTCAAATAATTCTTCAGGTATATTACTTACAAAGTAACTCCGACTAATAATCAAATTATAAACACTTATAGCGCCCGGTATTATTAGCGCCCACATCGTGTTATTTAAATGTAATCCACTAACCAACAAATAAGTTGGAATTAATCCACCACCAAAAAACATGGTAAAGGTAATCATTCCCATTAATAGATTTCGACCTACTAATTCCTTACGTGATAACGCATACGCAGCTGGAATTGTTAAACATACATTCAGTAAAGTTCCTGTAACTGTATATTTAATCGTATTTGCATAACCTTGCCATATATCTGTATTTTTTAGTACTTCTTTATATCCATCTATATTAAGTCCTACTGGAAGTAACCACACTTCTCCTCTAGCAACTGCATCTGGTTCGCTAACAGATGCTACTACAATAAAAATTAAAGGATATAACACAACAAGTAAAATAACTGATAAAATAATATAATTCATTATGTCGAATAATTTATCCCCTTTGCTCTGCCTTCTGAAATCTGAACTTATTAAAGCTCTCATCATTTCACCCCCTACCATAGTCCTATATCACTAATTTTTTTCGATACTTTATTAACTATTATTAATAATGTACAGTTAATAACTGAATTAAATAAGCCTACCGCTGTAGAAAAACCATACTGCGCATTCAAGAGACCCATTTTATAGACATAGGTAGCTATAATTTCAGAACTACTGATATTCTGGGAATTCTGCATTAAATAAGCTTTTTCAAAACCTAAACTCATAACACTTCCAAAGTTCATCACTAAAATAATCATAACTGTCGGTAAAATAGCTGGTAAATCTACATGTAAAATACGTTTAATTTTACTTGCTCCATCCATAATAGCTGCTTCATGTAATTCAGGGCTTACTCCAGATAATGCTGCTAAGTAAATAATGGCATTCCATCCCATATTTTGCCATACACCCGATAATACATAAATATGCCTAAAGTATTCTTCTTTTCCTAAAAATAAAATAGGTTCCTGTCCAAATAGTTGTATAATTTGATTTACTACACCACCTCTAGGTGATAAGAAAATATTAAGCATACCTACTAATACAACAATAGATATAAAGTGTGGGGCATAAGTTACTGTCTGAACTAATTTTTTAAATTTACTACCTCTTAGCTGATTTAATAAAATAGCTAAGATAATAGGAATTGGAAAGCCTGCTATAAGTTGATATAAGCTTAAAATTAACGTATTTTCTAAAAGCTGTTTAAACTGATAAGATTTAAAAAAACGTACAAAGTTATCAAAACCAATCCATTCACTTCCCATAATTCCAGCAACAGGATTATAGTCCTTGAAAGCAAGTTGAACACCATACATAGGTCCATAGCAAAAGATAATGAAATAAATGACTGCTGGTAATATAAAAACATAGAGTTGCCATGTTTTAAGTAGCCTTTTGACTATACTTTCTTTTTGATGTATAACTACTTCGCCATTTATTCCTTCAATTGTTAAAGACTCTTTTACTTCCCCCTTCATTTTTAACCTCCTCTTAAAAATTTAATTAGCATGCTATCTTTGTTACTTATTAACAATTCTATATTAAAGTAAATCCATTTTTAATATACATTTTTTTATTTTAACCTTCTAGCTATGTAAAATATTAAAAAATATACTATTTTATAAAAAATTGAATACTTTTCATAGTATTATTTCATAATTTCCTTTCATCTTCTTAAAGTCTGCAATAATCCTAGTTTTTTTTAATGATGAACTAATATGGCCTATCCTTATTCATCCTAACAAAGCAGAAGTTTTATCCTAAGCAATTTAATTTTAATGAAATAACCCAATATGAATTAAATATAATAGTGGCTAAAATCAATAATAGAACTCCTAAATATTTAGGATATAGAATACCTAATGAGATTTTTTTAAGAGCACTTAATAAATGGTGCACTTAACTTGACAAACTATTAAATAAAAAAGAGACCCTGTGAAGGCTTTATATGTGCATTCTAAAGCCCCAGAGTCTCTTTTTTATTCAATTATTTACTTAGTACTATATCAAGAAATCTACTAATAAACATCAGTCCTTTTCAAGACTTATCCTATTATTTTGTTGAATACTCTGCAATAATATCCTCAAGTGGCTCAAGCTTATCAAGCTCCGCCATCATCTCATTGTAACCTAAACGATCAAGTTCAGCCAGATAAGCATCCCAGGTAGCATCAACATCTTTTTTGCCAAGTATACATTCTGTGCGATATGTAGAGATATAGGCACTGATTTCACCTGAATACTCAGCATTTAACTCTGCATAATTTGTTTCTCTTCTGATGTCTTCTTTGTAGTTTGGATGCTGGAATTTCATCCATGACCCATTAGCTTCTTTTGCCCAATATTTTAGTCCAGCTTCAAACATTGGCTCATAAGAAGTCCATTTTGTCACTTCTGCATCTTGACCGAATTGTGAGAAAGACCAAGTTCCTTTTTCACCAGAAGGAAGTTGATTAATTTTCACAGGCATATCTCCTTCCCATTTCCAGTCAACTCCCTCTTCACCAAAGAAGTGAGATGCTCTTGTTTCACCAAATAAGCAGTAATCTACAAATTGTAAAATCTTAGCTAACTTCTCATCATCTACATTAGCATTAACATAGAAATTCCCATATCCTGGAGAAGATGCTACACTTGCTTGAACTTCTCCACCTTCTGGCTTAATTCCTGGAGTCATTAAGATTTTAACATCAGGATTATTTCTAATTAAACTTAGTGGAGGACGCTCAACAGCCCATGAGTTAAGAGAGTTTGTTGATGTAATCCAGTACCCTGCCTCGTTTTTATTGACACGTTCCCAAGAAATGTTACGGTTTTCAGTAATAATTTCCGGATCCACTAAACCTTCTGCATACATCTGTGCAAAGAATTTAAGGTATTCTTTATAACCTGGTGTTGCATACCATTGTACTGCCTTACCATCAACATTGTTAACGCCACCTCTAAACCCAAAAGCTGAGAAGAATGGCCCTTGTGTTAAACTAGGTGCATTAACCCCTACTGTATCTGCCTTACCATTTCCATCTGGGTCGTTATGTACAAACTTCTCCATAATTTCTTTGAACTTATCTACTGTAATACCATCATCTGCAACATAAATATTGTCACTAATCTGTTCAACATTTACGCCTAAATCTATGCCCAAATCTAAAATCCAATCGTAACGATAATAATCATTAGGTAGATAGTAGTCAACAAACTGTAATGTAATACCTGTTAAATAATCAAATTGAGTATTGTCTTCTGCATTTAATGTTGCTGCATAAAGTACTGGATTTTCTTCATAAATTTTAATGAAGTTCGGTGCATACTTTTTAACCATTTCTACAGGAATGGTACGGGTCAATTCTTGATCTTGCATATACTCTGGACTTTTACCAAACCAGCCACAATCTGGCATATCGCCAGAAGCAAGTGCAAGGTTAATTGCTTCATCATTTCCTAGCTTAGGCACTTCAATATTTATATTTAATGCATCTGAAATAACTTGTTCTACATAGCACCCTGGTTCATATTCATCACACCACATACCATAGTATGAAATGTCATATCTTTTATTAGGGTCTGGTTCCACATCACTTCCTGACGAGGAAGTTTGCCCTGCGCTTTTACTATCTCCTCCACTTTCTGGTGCCTTGCTACAACCAACTGTACTTATCATCATCATACCTACTAACAATCCTGCTACTAAACGAGATGCTTTCATACCTTTTCTTCGCCCCCTATTGATTTATACTAAACGTATTTTATAAAAATCGCTTATCCTTTTACGCCTCCAAGCATAATCCCTTTAACAAAATACTTTTGTAAGAAAGGATAAACCATTATTATCGGTAATATAACTAAAATTGTTGTTGCTGCCTTAACTGTATCTGGATTCATATTTGTAGCATCTACCATGGCCTGAACCTCATAAGGTGTATCGGGTGTTCTTTGTAAAGTCTCCATCATACGTCTTAAGAGATACTGTAAGGTTAAGAGATTATCATTTTTACGACAATAAATCATATTATCAAACCAAGAGTTCCACTGCCCAACCATTTGCCATAAAGCAACTGTTGCCAAAACTGGCTTTGATAAAGGCATAATAATTCGGGCAAAAATTTGAAACTGACTTGCCCCATCAATACTTGCTGCTTCTTCCATAGCACTATCAATAGAAAAGAAATAGTTTCTAATGATAATAGTGTTAAAAATACTAAATCCACTTGGAAGAATGTATACTAAAAAGTTATCTAAAAGGCCTAAATTTTTGATATTAAGATATGATGGAATCATACCACCAGAAAAAAACATAGGAATTAAAAAGATTGTTGTGATTAATTTACGAAATGGCATATCTGTTCGAGTAAGTGTATAAGCTGTTAAACAACATATTATTACATGAAGTGCTGTTCCTGTAACAGCTCTACTTACAGAAACAAAAAAAGCTTTTATAAATTCACTGTCTTGAAAACAGAATTTATAAGCATCTAATGTCCATACTTTAGGTAGCCAATTGACGCTCATATATGAAATATCTGTTGGTCTTGAGAAAGAACGAACAATCATATCCCAAAATGGAATTAAAATTGTAATACAAAATAGGATCATAAAGAGTATATTGCAAAAATCAAATATAGTTCCACTTATTGATTTTTTAATATGTAGCATTTGCCCTTGTTGGCCTTCTTTTTTTAACATCTTTTATCTCTCCCTTACTATATAATACGGTAATCAGGATTAGCTTTTCTTGCTAACCAATTACTAAATAAGATCAAAATAACTCCAACAACATTTTGGAATAATCCTATAGCAGTTGTTAAATCATATTGAGCCTCTACCATACCTTTACGATAAACATATGTAGCAATAACATCTGCCGTTGGATAAGTCGCTGGATTGTATAGGTTAAAGATAGGGTCAAAACCAACACTCATAAGTGAACTAATATTTAAAATAAGTAAAGTACAAATAGTAGGCGCTAATGCTGGTAAAGTAACATATAGAACCCTCTGAAAACGATTGGCACCGTCTATAATCGCTGCTTCATACAGCCCCTGATCTATACCAGCAATAGCCGCTAAATAAATAACAATACTATATCCTGTTGATTTCCAAAGATTTGTAATCAAGAAAATAGGTGTAAACATATCTTGTTCAACCATAAAATAAATAGACTTATCAATAACACCTAATGATACTAAAATTGAATTTATAAGACCATTTGATGGAGATAATAATTGATACACAAATCCACCAACTACAACCCAAGATAAAAAATGTGGGAGATA
This sequence comes from Zhenhengia sp., assembly GCF_046966505.1. Lineage (NCBI taxonomy): Bacteria > Bacillati > Bacillota > Clostridia > Lachnospirales > Lachnospiraceae > Zhenhengia > Zhenhengia sp. Next base: position 64,998 of record NZ_JBKVCH010000010.1, on the reverse strand, counting down.
AGTAATTGTTTGAACAACTCGTTTAAATTTCATATTCATAAGTTCATTAACAAGCAATGCAAATATAATTGTTACAGGAAATGAAGTAACTAAGGAAAGTACACTTAATTTTATTGTATTGAATAAAACCCTATAAAAATTGGGGTCTGAAAAAATCTTTTGAAAATGTGCAAGTCCAACCCACTCACTTCCTAAAATACCTCTAGCCATTTTAAAATCCTTAAATGCTATAATAATGCCATACATAGGAACATAGCTAAATAAAACCACTATAATAAGTGCAGGAATTAAAAATAAGTAAAATGGATAATACTTTTTCATTTGACTTATAAGTGTTTTATTATTTTTTGCATTAATCTCTTTCGTTATTTCTATTTCTTTCATTATTTTACGTCCTTTCTACTCATAATAGATGATACGTTTGCTTTATTCTCTTTTATTATCCTTTCTATAAAATGTGCACTACTTGTACTTTTTAAAATATTCATAAATATATTATCAATAAATTATAAACAATTTTCAATAATTAAATTAAATAAAAAAAAATTATTTTCATGTGCACTATTACTAAATTTAATTCTATTTTTATTCAGTATTTAGTTGTTTATTTTCCAAAGAATAGTCTTTATAGACTTATAATAATTAATATTTTATTCAATTATTTTGATTTTCTTTGCTATTTATATATCTCAAACTTAATTTGGTGAAATTTTTTTTTATTTTTAAAGTAATATTAATAAAAATAGCCTCCAAGAGATTCCTCTCTTGAAGGCTATTTTGTATATCGTCCTTATTTAAGGTTTATTTTATTCATTACAAGTCTTTTATCTCTTATGAAATAAGCTGTTTAAAATCTTCCAAGCTCATTGCTTCATTAAATAAAAATCCTTGTGCAAATTTACATTTAGTAGATTTGATAAATTCTAATTGTTGCTTAGTTTCTATTCCCTCTATAACTACTTCCTTTTTAATAATTTCAACTAAATCAATGATTGTTTTTAAAATAGCTTGTGCTTTTTCGCTTTTTTCTATATCTATTAAAAAATCTCTATCTATCTTTATCACATCTATAGGTAACTCTTTTAAACTTGCAAGTGAAGAATAACCTTTCCCAAAGTCATCCATCAAAATTTTAAAGCCTTCTTCTCTTAATTTATTTATGGCTTCAGTATTCATACACATGAAAGTTTCTGTTAGTTCTAATTCTATTAATTCTATAGGTACTTCATGTCTATGTAATAGGTCCTTTAAGTGCATAGTATTCTTTATATCTTTTAAAGTCATTTGTGAAAGGTTAACTGATATAGGAATTCTTTTTAGCCCTTGCTTTTCCCAAGAAGTAAGACTTTTACACACTTCCTCAAATATAAATAAATCTAACTTCTCTATTAATCCTAGTTTTTCTAATACTTGTATGCATAAGCCTGAACTTAACATTCCTTTTTTCCTATGAAACCATCTTACTAATGCCTCTCCTCCTATTACTTCTTTTGTATATATATTATATCTAGGCTGAATATAAACTTTAAACTCATTATTCTCAAATGCTTTAATGATATCTTCTCTTGTTACATAATTTTGCATAGACCCTCCCATTTTTTATTAACTCATTTTTTGTACTCGTACATATTTTTTAAGTGTTTTCTATCCTTTATTCCCATCTTTAAATCTACAAGATGCCCTTATACCTAGTTTTTCACAAATAAAATAGCAAATTAGCCTTATTACTAATTTGCTATTTTACTCTGTGCTTATCTATTCATATTCTATAACTCTACTTAATTAACTTAATAAGTGTCTCTATCCTAAAAATTTTAGAAAACATAAAGGTTAAAATCAACATAGCTTTAATTCATATATCTTTACTTTTTTATATTATATTTCTATATTATATCTTTATATCTTCTTAAGGTAGTAATATATTTTTCCTATCGAGTATCCATAACTTTTTTATATATATTGTCTATAGTACTTTATCTTGACAGGTTCATTTAAATACTATTATACTTATTACTCTTAATATTCTTCTATAAACCTACTACCACTTTTATATAAAACATAGCCTATTAAGCATATGGAGGAAAGTTCATGCAACTAAATCATCTGAAATATATTTTAAAGGTGGCAGAATTAGGTTCTATTACTAAAGCTGCTCATGAGCTTTATATTAGTCAACCTAGCTTAACTAAAACTATTTCAAATCTAGAAAAACAATATAACATTAAAATATTCGAACGCACTGCTACAGGTGTTTCTGTAACATCAGAAGGTAAACATTTTTTGTATTATGCCAAAAATGTTGTTCATAGTGCAAACTCATTAGAAAGAAGCTTTCAAGATTCTTTTTACATTAATCAAATTCAACTATTCGTTGCTACCCAAACATTAGATTTTATTCCCGAGGTTGTTCTAAATACATATAAAAAATATAGTAATCATAATCTAAAATTTGAAGTCTATGAAAGTCATCGTTCTAATGTAATAAAGGCTATTCAAAAAAGGGATTGTAATATAGGATTAATTGTACAAACCAATAAAGAAACGAAAGCTTTTGATTGGCAACTAACCTCTACAAATCTCGAAACAGAATACCTGGCTTCAGATACTGTCTATATTTTATTAGGTCCAAAATCAAGTTTATATCATGCAGCCTCTATAACTTTTCAAGATTTAGAAAGACTCTCACATATTTGTTTAAGTATAGATGAGCTCACAAGATCTGAGTGGCAAACGCATAAGCAACACTTATATATTAACCTTAATCATGTTATATACTGTAACTCTATTCATCTATGTATAGAGCTTTTAGAAAATACAGATGCGGTATTATATGCTTCGAAATGGATTTTAAAATACTTTAAAAATACAAACATTAAAGCCCTTCCAATCAGCAACAATGATATTTATGAATCGAACCTTATTTGTATCAAACGAAAAAACGAACCTCTTACCCCTATTGAACTGCACTTCATCGATGAAGTAAAAAACAGCATTAATCCTTCTCTCTAAAGAATTAATGCTGTTTTTTACTTTGCTATCTATCTAATCTTAAAAACTAAAACAAACTAACTTGATTCGTCTCACCCAATACGCTAAGAGCTACTGGGTCGTTATCCATAAAGTAGGCTTTCTTAATTTCCTGTTCTTTTGTAAAAATAGCTGTTTGTAAGTCTGCTGTAGATCTTAGTTTGCAGCTATAGACGATAGGGAAGTATTTTCTAATGAAGTCCCCTTCCGTATGTGCCGTTAAGGCAATGATTTGGAATCCAAGTTGTTTGGCAATAAAGAAGACAGGTTCTAAAACGTGTCCACTTGAAGCTTTACCAAATGGGTTATCTAGAATGACCACTCGGCTTACTTTATTGTTATCACTATGAATGTTTTGTTTCTTCTCTGCCAGGTAGTTTAAGATACCTAGGTAAAGCGCCATGTTTTTACTCCATTTCTCCCCACCAGACCATTTATTAGATGTTTCCCAGGAAAAGAGTTGGGTACTAATATCACTAATATTGCTTACTTTTCTACAACGTATACGAATACTTGTGCTACCCATAACCACTTTTAGAAGCTGTTTGAGTTTAAACTGCTCTTTAATATATTTCTTAACCTTTTGTAGTGCCTCCTCATTATCCTCATCTAAGAAGCTCTCATGGTCAATGTCATCTAGCATTTTGTAAATATGATTTCGAATCTTTTCTTTACCTTCATCTTCCTGCCATCCTGGAATATCAAATTCATAGATGGTTTTCCAGCCTTCTTCTGTCTTTACCCTTGTTTTCTTTGGAATCTCTTTAAGTTCTGCTACCACTGTTCTAAGGTAAGTATAAAGATGGGTAATGAACTGAGAAAGCTGCTTGTCTTGGTCAATCATATCTCTTTCTAAAATAGAAAGGGTATGATTAATACGTTCTACCATATGGTCTTGCCATTTAATAAGGTCTTCATAATTTTCTTTTTGAGTAATCCCCTGGATTGCCATATTTCTAAGCTTACTATCTCTGATCTCTCTTTGGCAGAAGTGTTTAAAACTTTCTCTTTGCACAGTAATATGCGTATGGCTAGAATCCATACTACTTTTGAGCGTTTCTAAAGTACGAATCATCTCTGTTGTAATACGTTTAAGCTGAGTCTTAACTTCTTCCTTTATCTTTTCATCTAATAATCCCACTTTGACTTCTGGTGCGCAGTAGCCATAAAGCTGGTCCTTCTTATCCATTTGCAGTTTGCTTTCTACAATAAGAGCAAGCTGTTTTTCTAAAGTTTGACTTTGGCCTTTGATATACTGCTCTTTGTCTTTTAACTGAGTTTGAAGCTTCTCTTCCTCTTCCCTTGCCTTACAGCAATCAGGTATAAAGGTACTGATTGGCTCATAAGCCTTCTCAAAGTTCTCTTTTTTACTATGATAATCTTGCTCCATCTTATCAAATTGAGTCTTAGCTCCTTTTACCTTTTGCTCTAAATCTTCTAAGTCTTTCTTAAGTCCATTAAGCTCTTTTGTAAGCTTATTAATTTCTTCTTCATACTCCACTCTAAAGTTTGGAATTTCTGTAAGCTTTTCTTCTAGTTCTGCTTCTTCTAAATGGAAGTTCTTCTCGTTATCTGCATAAGCCTTCTTACTTTGCTCTAAGAGATGCTCAATTTCACTACGTCCTTTTTGTTTACTGTTTAGGCTTTCTTTTAACTGGATTTGTTTATCTCGTAAGTAAGCCAAATCCCCATTGCTATAGTCTGCCTGATAGTTTTTCACTTCTTTATAAAGCTCATCATCCTCTATACGTGTTTGACTTCTTCTAAGGCCCTCTAACCTTTCCTTAATGTCGTCAAGAACTTCTTTAAGTTGTTCAAGAGATACACGAACTTTAGTAATAAGATTTTCTTGGTCTTTAATTTGACCTTGTAAGATATGAATAGCTTGTTCCTGAAGGTCATTATCTTGTTTAAGCTTTAAGTATTCGGCCGCCTTTTCTACAGCGCTTTGCAAGGTATTCCTTTCATGGCTTTCTTGCTGTAAGAGGGTTTGTATCCCTTTGCTTTCTTTCTTAATCTCCTCTATACGGTCTTTATCTTGCTGAATTGCTCTACTTAAAGTAGCTTCCTCGGCTTTAAGGTTAGTTTGCTGTTCTCTTAAGGCCACATATTTTTCATGAGGGTAAACACTTAGGAAGTTTCTGATTTTATCGAGTAACTGATCAAGCTCTCTTAATTTACTTTCTTTCTGTTTACGATAAGCAATTGCTTCATCCAGTGCCTTCATGGCTTCATTTTTATGAGCCTTAAAAGCTTCCGTTTGCATATCTTCCTGCCAAGCTTTTGGATAAATCATCTGATCTATCTCTACATGCTCTTCTAAAAGCCCTTTCGCCTCTGTTAAAGTGAGAACACCTACTGGTGTAGTTATTTTTTGCCTTTGTTCTTCTAGCTTAATACGAAGAGCTTCCTTTTGCCCATCTGCTACAATCATAATCTGTGTCCATCTTGGCTGATTTTGCATCCTTTCTTTAACTGCCTCATCTTCTAGACTTTGGATAAAATCTGTCCCAGATTGTAGGAAGGAGAACTGACTGTACCATTTTGCCACAAAGCTCTCAATGAGAGGTTCTGCTGTAAAATACTCATGATCCTCATAGTTTTCAAGGAAACGAGAATGTTGTCTTTCCATTAATAGTGCATCTTCTTTTTCCCTTGTGAACCTTTCAACCTGTTCTTCTAGTGTATCGAGCATTTGCTGTGGTTTGGCATAAATAGAAGTCACGCTATAGAAAATGGGTAGCATAACCTTAACATCTTGTAGCACTTTTTCTCCAGCTTCCTCTAACTGGCAAAGCTCGGCAGTAATACGGCTGATTTCTCCCATGAAGGCAGTTCTCTTACTATTTTTTTCTTCAATGGCTACATTCAGAGTGTCTTGCTCTTCCTCTAAAGTTTTTAACTCCTGTCTTAAAGTGAGTTCATGGACTTCAATTTCACTTATACGTGATTGCCAAAGTTTGAAATGTTCTTCTACATCTTCCCCTATCCCTTGGCTTAAAATAGTCTTTTTGATGGCCTCCATACGGCTCTTTTGACTCTCTATAATCCCTTCTAACTTGCTACACTTTTCTCTCAGTACTTTCATCTCTTCTTCTAAAGTGAGCTTTTCCTTAGTCGCTACTTCTCTGTCTTCCTCATAGCGTTCTTTTTCTATTAAGCCTCGTTCATATTCTTTCTTATAGCCAGCCAACTGATCTTCAAAGCACCCTTTAAGCTGGCAGCTATTTTCTTCTAAGGCTTCTTTTAATGCTTCTACTTCTTGGTCTTCATTTAATAAAGCCAGCTGTTCTTCGTAAACTCTTATTTTAGCCTGTGCCTCACCCATATTATGCTTAAACCATGAAAGCTTCAGCATATGGCGTCTTGTTTCCTTCTCCTCACGCTTATGACGCATAGCCTGATACAGATGATCTTCGGCTTCATAAGTTTTCTGACTCTGCTCGAAAATTTCTTTGGCTTCGGTTACTTCTATAAGTTTACTTTGCTTTTCAAGCAGCTCTTTCTCTTCTTTTAATTGATACTGCTCCTGTTCTAAGGCTTTAAGCTCTTTTTGTGCTTCCTGCTCCTTCATTTCAATCAGTTCCCAAAGTGCTTTAGCCTCTTCTTTTTTAGCCGTATAGTCTTCTATCTTTTTGGCATAAACACTATAGCTTTTTACATATTTAGCCATTTCTTCTTTAATCTTTTTACTCTCTTCAATACTTCTTGTAAGCTGTTTATGCTTTTTGAAGTGCTCTCTTTGGCTCTCAAAAGTACTTGTAAAGTCATCACTGCCACTACCTACTAAGCCTTGCTCTACAGTTGGCAAAAGAAGTTTTTCTACTAAATCTTGTGTGGTTTTGCAACCATCAAAGAAGGCCTCTACGCTACCTTCTCCACTATTAATAACAGCAATACTACGCCACTCTTCAGCAATAATTTTAAAATGCTCTTCGATGTAATCATGAAATAGTCTTGTTGTCTGGAAGGACTGAGCTGTCATATAATCTTTGCTCATTCTTTGGTAGTACTCATTCATCTCACCTTTACTTGAAGCACGTAGACCTCCTGAAAGTTCTGGCTGAGTAAAAGGTAAGTTTTCAATGCTATGTTTATCATCTACGCCGTATTCGTAAGCATATTTATAAGATTTTAACTCATTATTTTGTAAGTAAAGGGTAACAGCTGTTAAACCATAACGTCTTGGCTTATCTTGAATAATCCATTCAATAGCAATATGTGCCGCTTCTCCTTCTAACGAAAAAGTCTCTTTAACTTTACGTTCACCTAAATCCATATGAGGGAGTACAGCTTGAAGGGCAGCTTGAATGAAAACTGTTTTTCCTCCCCCATTCTCTAGTAGTATAGCTGTGTTATGTCCTGCACATTTAAAGAGTTCATCATTATAACGCTTACTACCATTTTCATAAATTACGTTAGTATATCTAATTTTTGATATCGATGCCATCTTTTATGCTCCCTCCTTCTTGTCAAACTGATAAATAAAATCTAGTAACCCACGGTTGTATTCATAATCCATATAGTAACGCTGAACAATAACTTTGGTCTTCTCAGTCAGCTCCATTTCGTTGTTCCCAATATCATGAATCATACCTTGTTTTTCTAAGAAGTTCTTCACTGAATTTAAGAAACTCATACGGCTATTGGTATTGCCTGATTGCTTTTTAGCTTTTTCTTTAACATCATCAATAGCCATCCATTTTTCTAGAATTCTAATCCAGTTGTACTCTTGTTCTTCTTCTATTTTTCTAAGTTCCTCTTCCTCTATTTTGGAAATGCTCTCAAGTCTTAAGTGTACTGCCTCTAGCCATTCTTCCATTTTAATAAAGCTTCTTGTAGGCTCTTGACTTTGATAGCTATTGTAGAACTCACCAAGTAGAATAATAATAGTCACATACATAAGATAAATATCTAGATTGGTCGCACCACTTGAGAGATAAATCCTTTTAATCATTTCATTACTCATATGTAAAGGAGAAGTGGTTGCAATAGGGACTAAATACAGTATGTCACCACCAACAATAATGGTTGCATCATCCTCCCTTGCAAATTGATCTACTAATTCTTCAATACGCTCATCTCTCATATAAGCCTTAGCGTCTGCTGTGAGGCAATTCCCACTAGCCGCTAGCCTTGTATAAATTTTATAAGCCTCAATAATTTCTTCATTTTTATATTCCATCGTCCTCACCTGCTTTTACTTCTAATGTCAAATCTATTTCCATATTTGTGATGGTAAAACGCTCATATTTTTCTATCTCGCCTTCGTTTTCTCTCACTTTAATGCTGTTAGTCATACCTCGTAAAACTTCCTTCACGCCACTTAAAAGGCTTTCATCATCTAATTCATCTAAATCGATAGGAGACTTTTGATGGAGCATAATCCAAAAATCATAGAACAGCCTCTGTTCTAATAAAACGGACTCTTTTTCCTCCAAACTACTGCAAATTTCTTCTAAAGTAATACACGTTCTTCCTTTTAGAAGCTCTCGCGCCTCTAACATCACCTCTTTAAAGTATGCCTTTAACTGCTCCTTGTGCTGATTAAGCTGCTCTTCACTTGCCCCTTCTAAAAAGGCTCTACCTGTTTCCTCTTCTGTACGCTTTTCAATACGCTGCTTACCAAATACACTAAGCGGGTACCATTCCCTACTACGTGCCACTTTTAAAAACGGCTCTACAAAAGTTTTACTTGCATGAAGTGGCAGTGGTTTACCCATCATAGCACCTACAATATCTTGCTGGAAGTTAAAATTATCTAGTCCTATAAAGTAAAGTGCCTGCTGAGCCGCTTCTAAAGCATGAGTACGTAGCACAATACTATCTTGTAACAGCTTGCTATGCTCATGATGTACTGCTTCTAATTGCTGGTCGATTTTTAGCATAAGTGTATAAGCTTTTTTATCTTTTTCATTTTCAATCTGATACTTTAAACTATCTTTTGTCAATCTCACAAAGTCTTGTAGTTCATCAAACTCCTGATTTTCCCTTGCTAGCCTTACATGAATATCTTCAATAAGATTTTTATAACGCTCATAGGTCTCTTCAGATACAATGCTCCTCGTCACTTCATGTTTAATTTTCATAAGCCTTTCTCTTAAGTTCTCAACTGAAAGACTCATCTCATCTATTTGTCTAAGGGCACCTATAAACTCACCTTTTTCAAGCTGCTTACGTAGGAGCAATTGATTAATAGAGATTTGAAACTCACTAAAGTATTCCTTACTAGAGAAAATCAGCTCTAACCCTTGGTCATCTAATGTATAGTATTGTGTATTAGACTTTACATCAGCACGTGCAGCCTTCAAAATGGAATAGTAAATAGTCTCCTCCTGCTTAGTCTCCCAGTTGTAGAAAGTCATACTATTACGACTCCCATTAGAAGGTCTAAAGACATCAATAATCTCTCTAGCTAATTCTAGAAACTCCTCTCTATTCATATCTATTTTTCCATCATTCACTTTATATAAAAAGGCCGCCAATTCCTTGACCCCACTGGTCTTCTGGCGCACAATCATATTTTCAAAAAAGAACAGTAAAGTGAGCATCCCTAATTCATAATAAGGAATATCCTGACTCGAATGATCTTTTTTTGTTTTTCTTCCAAGCCTGTATAAAGGATCATAAATAGCTAGCCTTTTCATACGCTCTCCAAAATGGTCCAAAACTCCGCCCATGTCTATATGCATTTTAGCTTCCTCCAAATTTCTAAAATATCTTTTTTATGGATCGCTTCCACATCATCTTATTTACTAAAAGAAACTTATGTTCCCCTCTATTATAACATGTCCCCCTATCAATCCCTAATTAAAAAAGTATAAGAATCCCTAAAAATAATTTCAGAAATTCTTATACTTATTAGTCTTTATTCAGTTCATCCCTATCCTAATAACCCCCTACCTTCTGGCCCATCAATCCCAACGCCAAAACGCTTATGCTTTACGTGTAAAATCTTTGGATAAATAAAGTACTAAATCATCATTATTTGTACATGCCGCATAAGGCTCTAACCTTTCATTGTTATACCAAACGCCACTCCCATCTGGAATGTAACCTCTTTTGATATACAAGCGCTGTGCAGGACCATATCCAGCATGTAGGCCTACCCCTAGACAAATCTTATCAGAATACTTTTTGACTCCATCTTCAATTGCATTAAAAATGGCCGTCCCTACTCTTTTTCTTTGATACTTTTCAAGAACATTGAAATCACATACAGTTGGAATATGCTGATTAGCAAAAGGACCATGCTGAGCATTTGGCAGAAGCGTTGCATATCCAAGTACTTGCTCTCCTTTTACTGCTATAAAAACTTTTCTCACACCATTTTTTTGTTCTTTATAATACTTTTCAAATAACTTGATAGGCTTATCCCATCCCTGTAACTTAAAAGCTTTGTGAAAATCAAGTATATCTGATTCCATCATATCCCTAATTTGAATATCCAAAATATCTCCCCCTATTTCTATAAGTTTTCCTTATTATATCATTATTTTAAAGAACTTCATGCACAATGTATGTATACAGCTATTCTTTAGAATATATACCTCTTAGCTTTAAACTCTATGTAGGGCTCTACCCAGCTTAAATAAAAAAGTATAAGCCTCTCTAAAAATGGTTTAGAAATTCCTATACTTATAAACATTTTATACATCTATCCTACTGTCAAAGAAATCCTGTATTTTTACTGCGCCTTCCAAGACTTCTCTTGTAACATATAAGCTTCTATCTGCCCTTGTCATGACATGCCACTTCACTAAGCTAATGGCACCCTTTTCGATTTCTATTGCTGTAATACACCTTGGATGCACACAACTTCCATCATTAAAGTACATAGGCTCACCAACTTTAGGAAAACTTGGTCTATGTGTATGTCCCGTTATTAACATCTTATTTTCTTCCTCTGCCCACTTCTTTAAGTGAGCCTCTACCTTATTCTTTTTGTTATAATTCTTCCCTGCTCTCGTGGGGTCCTTTACACCCCAAAGCTCCACTGTTCTCCATAAATACCTTACCAAAAATCTCCCTAACCTCCAGGCTTGATCATTAATAAAATCTCCTTGATGCCCATGCACAAGAAAAATTCTATTACCACTATTTCGATCTTCTAAAATCAAGCTCTCATAAACTTGCATAGAAGGAAATAGTGAACAAACCTTTTTTCGGGTCTCACAGTAATACTCTGTACACTTCCTTTTAAACAATTTCTTATTACTCTTCTCTTTATCATGATTGCCATAAATCATATATAATCTCTTTTCATTATAAAACCTAGACATAAGCCAAAAAGCATTACTATGCACTTGAATAATCTCTTTCATACATCTATTTTCCCAAAGTTCATCACCATCTCCTAGCTCAATGTACGTAAAACCTTCTTTATAATAGTCATTTAATGCTGCCCAAAATAGATGTTGATTCAATAAAAAATTATCTCCCCAATTTCCACTCCCTCTATGACAATCACTCATCATCACAAACTTAGAGTCCTGATCATAAGGAAGGATTATTGCCTCTTCATAAGCTTTTGATAAACATTTAGATGTTCTCATACTCCCCTCCCTTGCTATTGATTGAGATAAGGTTGCATATTTTTATAAAGTTCTTCCAATTTTTTAGCTCTTTTACCATTGGCAAGCATTCTAAATAATATAGGATAATAGATACGTAAGAAATCAATCTTATCAAGTGTGCGTGTAAAATCTCTCGTAACCCAATTAAATAAATGGCAATAAAATCTATTAAGTCTTTGAATCCAGGCTACTACCCATTTGCCATATTTCTGTGGCTGTGCCGTTCTAGGCGTTGTAAAAATAACTTGGACCATTTTATTTTCTACTCTAATATCCTGAGCTTTATAACCCGCATCACTCAGCCCCTTAATAAAAGCTCTTTGCATCTCCCGATTTGGAAAAATAATCCGAAGCTCTAAAGATAATTGCTCTGGTTTAGAAAAGACAGCTACATCAAAACCCGTTAACCACCAGTGTCTCCCTTTTCTTTCAATGATCGTCTTATCCTCTTTTTTTAAAGTATATGCCATTTGTAAACGGTCATCATCGGATACACACTCATAGAAAGCCCCTGAGAAAATGCCCGGTATATCTACATCCTCTTTATCTGTTACATACACGCCGACTTCTCCCCCTGTTGTCATACCATACTGCCCCTTCCAAAACTCAATAAGCCACCTTCTACCATCATATTGAAAATAAATAGGTTCACTGTCTATAATCATATTTAATGAGGGTGCTAATTCATCATAAAGACGGCAATATCCCACCTTTCTCTGCCATGGATACATGTGCGAATAGACAAGATCTTGTTGTACATCAAACAAAAAACCATATAGACTTAATGCTTCATTTATATCTTTTACCTTTTGACTATCCGTTCTTTCCTCTACTTTTTCTATTGCTAATCTTCTACGTATCCATGCCCAATACACAATTAATCCCATAAATAAAACTACCATACAAATTGCAAGGATAAGTGAATGTTCCATTTAACCTCCCCCTTATTATAAATGTATCTCTACACTATTTTATTCCTTCATAGCAGTATTGGTGATCTATTATCACTAGCTTGTATCCCTATCATGCTCTATCCTTAATATTTTTTAAATTGCAAAAAGCAGGGTTTTCTATAAAACCCTGCTCATAACGTCTTTCGAGTATTTCTTTATACTTCACATTCCATCTCTACACCGAAATGATCTGAGACAATTTCTTTGTTTACACCATTGAAACAAACTTGAGATTCTAAAACTTTTATAGGCTGATTGGCCCAAATCAAATCAATTCTTAACCCTGCTTGATTTTTTTCCCATCCATCAATCTTACCTTGTACTGTAATACCTTCATCTTTTTTCTCAGCTAACGTATAAGTATCAACCCAACCTTTAGAAAGCATATAGTCATAGCCTTCATCTCTTACATTAGCATTATTATTAAAATCACCCATCATAAAGGAAAGACGTTTTGAGTTAATCGATACATTAAGTGTATCTATTTGATGTTTAAAAGGCTCTTCTTCATCTATCCACCATCCTAGATGGCAAGTATAGAAATCTATGGTTTTACCTTTATAATCTATAGAAATTTTTACAACTTTACGTGTTTTCCAGTAATTTGTATCATGCCCTTTCGTCACAAAGAATTCTTGCTCTTCTACAATTGGGTGCTTACTTAAAAGACATAAGCCTTCTTCATAAACTTTATAGCCTATATGAGAGAATCCCCATCTAAAGTCATATTCTGTTACACCTATTGCCTTTAAGGCATCTAATAAAGCATAGACAAAATTACCTTCTTTAAGGCCTTGTACAACTACATCTCCATCTATAGGCTGACTAACTTCTTGGAGAGCAATGACATCATAGCCTTTGTCTTTAATCTCTTGTGCTAAAACCTTAATCTTATGTTGTTGATCTACTTCTTGCCATGAATGGCAGTTAAGTGTCAATAATTTCATGCTTTAATCTCCTACTTATTTTCCTAACAAATCTTGAACTTCTGATTTAAGCACATCCACTTGTGGACCATAAATGGCTTGGACACCGTTGTTTTTACATACAAGACCGATAGCACCATTTTGTTTCCATGCACTTAGGTCACCTACTAAACTTACATCCTTAACAGTTACTCTAAGTCTCGTCATACAAGCATCCACATCAATAATATTATCTGCGCCTCCTAAGAGTTCAATAGCTCTTGTAGCTTGAGATGCTTTTTGATAAGTTGATGCCGCTTTCTTAGTACTTCCTTCTGCTTCTTCACTTTCATCATCAATATAGTTACCACATCGTCCTGGGGTAGCAATATTAAACTTCTTGATTAAGAAACCAAATACGCCAAAGTTTAAGAAGAAGAATACAATACAACTAATCCCAAAATTCACAAGGTCCATACCAATACCTGCATTAACCATCATTGGTATACGTGTTAGGAGTTCAACGACTCCGAATGAATGTACTCTTAAGTTTATCAAATCCGCTAAAGCAAATGCAAGTCCAGTTAAGATGGCATAAGCTACATATAAGATAGGTGATACAAACATAAACATAAATTCAATTGGTTCTGTAACACCTGTTAAAAATACGGCTAAAATAGCGGATAAGAAAATGGTTTTGTATTTTGATCTTTTATCTTTATCTACATTTTTATACATTGCAAAGGCTACCCCAAGGAGAGAAGCTGAGGATAAAATAACTTGTCCTACTTTAAAACGTGCTGGTGTAACTGCCTCAATTAAATTGCTATAGCCTACCATATCTCCTGCAGCTTTTAAATTATTAAGGTCTGTAATCCATGCAAGCCATAGTGGGTCTTGTCCTGCTACAACTTGTCCTGCCGCTGGCCCTGTTAACATAGTGTATAAGCCACCTAACTCTGTGTAATTAACAGGCACAGTTAACATATGGTGAAGACCAAATGGTAGAAGTAATCTTTCTAAGGTTCCATAAACAAATGGTGCTACAACTGGCGCTGTATCTTTTGAAGCTGCTAACCATTGCCCAAAACTATTTAAAGAACCTTGAATAAATGGCCAAATCACAGATAAAGCTACCGCCATTACTGTAGACCCTAAAATAACCATAAAAGGTACAAAACGTTTTCCATTAAAGAAGGCAAGTGCCTTTGGTAATTTATTAAAGTTATAATATTTATTATACAAATAAGCTCCTAAGAAACCTGAAATAATACCGATAAATACCCCCATATTTAAGGCTGGTGCACCTAGGATAGATGTAAAGTAATCTGGAACTGTTAATGCTTGTCCAAGAAGACTTGTTACTGTTGCACTACTATCACTTAACATTGCACTACTTACACCAAAAATAGCCCCTGTAATACGATTTGTTAAAACAAAGGTTAACAGTGCTGCAAATGCACCACCAGCTCTGTCATTTGCCCAAGACCCACCAATGGCAACTGCAAACAGAATATGTAAATTGCCAATAATAGCCCAACCAATGTCTTCCATGACTCTTGCTACTGCTTGTAAAAATCCTGCATCAAAATTCATACCAATTAATTTACCAATTGAGATCATAATCCCTGCTGCTGGCATTACAGCAATTACAACGAGTAATGCTTTACCAAATTTTTGCCAAAATTCGAATGAAAATACCTTCTTATCCTTCATGTTCAATACCTCGCTCTCTTCCTACTCTCTTCTCTTTTTAAATGATTTATACTTATGCCTTTAAAATCATCTCTTCTTATGTTTTCTAAAATGACTTTATATGCATGTATGAGGGATTACTTCAATTTATAAAGTCTTGCTTCATAAGGACGTAATGTAGTATACTGCTTAAATTCTTCTACTGTATAATTAGCTAATAGTAACTCTTCTACTTCCAAAATCTCTCCGTTAAGTGTTGCCACTTGGTCTGTTAAGTTACAAAGTACTAAATACTTTTCATCTTCTTCTCCACGTGTATAAGCATAAACCTTAGGATGTTCCTCCCAGATTAATTGATATTTACCATAAACTAAGGTTTTGCTTGATTTTCTAATTTTAATCATCTCTTTATAGAAATTCAAAATAGAATCTTTATCTTCTTGCTGAGCTTTTACATTAATAGTGACATAGTTAGGGTTCATACCTATCCAAGGTGTGCCTGTAGTAAATCCAGCATTTATGCTCTCATCCCATTGCATTGGCGTTCTTGCATTATCCCTTGAACAGTTCCACATAAATTTCAGTGCTTCAGACTCCTGTACACCTTCTGCAATCATTTCATTGTATTTATTGACAGAAGATACATCATTGTAAGCTTCTATACTTTCAAAAGCTACGTTGGTCATACCAATTTCCTGCCCTTGGTAAATAAAAGGGGTACCTTGTTGCATAAAATACATAAGCCCTAAAGCTTTAGCACTTTCTAGCCAATAGTTTTTATCATTTCCCCATCTAGATACTGCTCTTGTAATATCATGATTTTCAATGAATAAGGCATTCCATCCTTTGTTATGCAGTGCATCTTGCCACTTTGAAAGCGTCTTCTTAAACGTGATAACATCTAAATCTTCTACACCTTCTTTATCCCATAACTCTAGATGTTCGAATTGGAAGATCATATCGAACTTCCCTTCCTTTTCACCTACCCATAGATGACTTTCCTTGGCACTTACACCATTGGCCTCGCCTACAGTCATAATATCGTACTTATCAAAAGTGTTCTCCTTCAACTCCTGCAAATAAGTATGTATACCTTTTACATTCATATGCTTACTAAAAGAAGAGACATATTTAAGTCCTTTTGGATTATCTAAATCCTTTAATCCTTCTTCTTTTTTGATATGGCTAATAGCATCTACTCGAAAACCATCTATACCCTTATCTAACCAACCATTAATCATATCATATAAAGCTCTTCTAACTTCCTTATTCTCCCAGTTCAAATCAGGTTGTCTTTTGCTAAAGAGGTGCATGAAGTACTCATCCGTTACCTCATCATATTCCCAAACTGAGCCGCTAAAAATACTCTCCCAGTTATTTGGCTCTTGTCCATCCTTACCTTCTCTCCAAATGTACCAATCACGTTTCTTACTATCCTTTGAAGTACGTGATTCTAAGAACCACTCATGCTCATCTGATGTATGATTGATAACTAAATCTATGATAAGCTTCATACCTCTTCCATGTACCTCATTGAGAAGTTCATCAAAGTCTTCCATTGTGCCAAACTCATCAAGAATTTCTTCATAATCACTAATATCGTAACCGTTATCATCATTTGGCGATTTGTACATTGGACAAATCCAAATAACGTCTATACCTAAATCTTTCAGATAATCTAGCTTAGAAATGATCCCTCTTAAATCACCTATACCATCTCCATTAGAATCCATAAAACTGCGTGGGTATATTTGATAACCTATCGCTTCCTTCTTCCAGTCCATGATGTCTCCTTTCAGTGCAACCGTTTGCATAAATCTCTAAAAAAATATATGTTTATAATGACCAGATTTATAGTAAATTAACCGGTTGTTTTGTGCAATTTGATATCGTATTTTTATTATACTCATTTTGCTACATTCATGCAACCGGTTTCATTCTTTTTATTCTATTTTCTTTTAATCCATTCAGTTTCTACTATATAATGCTTATTTTTTTGCTCTTTTCCTTCTAATTGATTAATGAGTAGCTTACTTGCATACCATCCTAATTTTACAGCTTGAATATCTATGGAAGAAATAGGTGGATTTTGATACTGGCCTATTACTGTATTGTTAAACCCAATAAGTACTTTTCCATCTTTCCCATTTTCATTGCAGTATAGATTAACCCCTACTGCTATAAGGTCATCAGTAGTTAGAATAGCTGTCAACTCTTTTTTAGAAAGTAAGACCTTAGCCCCTTCCTCCCCAGTTCTCTCATCAAAACCTGTTCCATGATAGACGAGTGCTTCATCATATACTATTTGATTATCTCTAAGTGCTTTTTTATAACCTTCCAGCCGATCTTTAGAAACCACCCAGTCTATTTTGGCGCCTATAAAACCAATATGCTTATGTCCACTTTTGATTAGTTCATCTACTACCTGATATGTAGCACTCTCATTATCGTTATCTACCCATAAAGTAGTATCCGTATCTTCTGGATGGCCAATGACTACAAAGGGAAAATTCATTTCTTTTAAAAGTTCTATGGTATGGTCTTGTGATTCAGCTTTTAAAATGACAATCCCATCTACTCGCCCATTCAAAGTAAAATCTTTGACATACTTAAGCTCATCCTTTTTATCCTTGGCTACAGCATACATTAAGTAATAATGATGCTGCGTAGCATATAAACTAATACCCTGCATAACTTGAATAAAAAATGGATTTGCAAAAGTATTTTCAATTTCATTAGGTAAAATAATACCTAATATGTGTGTTTTATTATTCGCCAAACTTCTTGCAATGGCATTAGGTTTAAAGTTTAGCTTCTTGATTGCCTCTTTTACCTTTTGCTTTGTTTCTTGACTAATACGCTCATTATTTGATAACACTCTTGAAACAGTAGAAGGTGATACCCCTGCTTCCTTTGCTACATCTCGAATCGTAACCTTCATGCTTATAACTCCTTTGCCAGTACTATACATTTTCTTTATCATACCTTTTTTAAAAAGAAAATCATAGCCTGTAGCAATAAATCTATTAACTCAGTTGTATAATCTCTATGAGTCATATAAAAATACTCTAAATACTACTATACTATTCTTTTGACTTGGTCCTAAGCATATTTTTGTCTCCAGGCACATTGCCCCCATCCCAAAGAAATTTTAAGCTAGGCGTGTCGTCGTACGGTTCACATACTTGCTCTAGACTTTCTCTATAATCAGCAATTTCTAATCGATTAATTTCATCTTTTTTAACTCCCTTGTTATAAATTTTATGGAGTTTATTACTGAGTAATCCAAGTTTTCATATAGTTATATCTTAATGCTTATATTTATATGAATCATTTTATAATATAGCTAAAAAAAAGCACCAGTGCTCATAACACTAATGCTCCCTAAAGATTTAATCTATAAATGCCTTGCCTTCTAATCCTTCTGGTAACTCTAACCCTAATAACTTCATTAAAGTTGGGAATTCATCTACTAGCTTACCAGATTCTATAACCTTGGCTGGGCGTTTAGAATTGTAAATAATGAAAGGTGGCTTATCTCCTTTTACAGGAAGGTGTCCATGGGTAGCCTTTGAATACTTGTAGTCTTCTGTATCTACATCTTGTGCCACCTCACAGTCTACTTGATTAGATATGGATATACCTGCACTACCTTCTACTACGTATTCAAAGTCTCCTGTAAGATGAAGTGCTTTAGCCTCTTCTTTATTGAAGATGGCTTCAATATAACCTAACTTCTTAGCTTCTTCCATTACTTCTAAAGCTTTAATTTCTGCTTCTTGATTTACTATGTATAAATGTCCTGAGATACCAGCTGACTGCATATAGGCCTCATACTCTAATACATTGCCCGCTCCATCTGTCTTAATTAAGCCTGCACGTCTTAGCATTTCATTGATACTGATGACACTTTGTATATCTAGCTGACCATGATCTCCTAGTACAACAAAAGTTGTATCTTCAAATAGGCCTTTACGTTTGTAGAGGTCTATTATATTTTGAATCCACTGTCCATGCAGTCTTTGCGCCTCACTTACTAATTCAGCCTGAGTACCTGCCGCGTGTCTTGCATGATCTAGACTTGCCTGATGCAAAAAGAGTACATCTGGTGTATAACGGTCTACAATCTCTAATAAACAAGCTTCTCCAAACTGGTCAAGATGAGGATTTTTCTTCCAATTAAGTAACCCTTTATGATGCTCGTAAATCTCTTCCATAAGAGATGATGTTGTTTCTACAATTCTTTTATTCGCTGCATCATACTCTGGCGCCCAAATCTCAGGAATAAGATAATCTATAGGTGCATCAGCTGTTACCGGCCATAGCACTGCTGATGTTGTAAGGCCCTTTTCTTTAGCATAATCAAAGATTGTTTTAACCTTTAAATCTTTATAGTACCAATACCAATTTTCATTATAATGCTCTGGATCTAAAATTTCATTATGATGAATACCATGCCCCTCTGGATAATGACCTGTCATAATCGTAGCATGACATGGATAAGTTAGTGTTGGATAAATACACTCTATATTTTTCACAACAACACTGTCTTCTAGTATTTCTTTAAAACCTGGTAAGTCTTTCACCACTTCTAAGTCACTTGTAAATAAAGAGTCTACACTGATTACCACTAATTTTCTCATCTCTTCATTCTCCTATTTGCTTTCTTGTAATAATTTTGTTGCTTCCATAGCTGCCTTGTCTAATGTATCTTGCACCTTTACATCCGTTGTAAAGATCTGATCTAAAGCATTAATATACACATTATAGGCTTCACCATATGCTTTATTCATAGGACGTCCATGACCATATTGTAATTGATCTACAGCCACTTTAAATTGTGGTGTGCTTTCATATAAAGCTTCAATTTCTGGATGAGTTGTTGAACTAATCGTTGTTGGAAGATAACCTGTTTTCTTATGTGAATACACTACTTGTTCTTCTTCTGTCATAAAGTTAATAAAAAGTGCTGCTGCCTCTTTTTCTTCATCGGTTAATTTAGAAGTCATAACAATATTACATCCCCCTGTTGGTACGCTATATTCTTTGCCACATGGGATAAAAGCTGTACCAATTTCATAACCATTTTGCCCCGCAATATCTAACGTATTATTAAGAGATCCTGTAGAGTCCACCCACATACCAATTTTTTGATTCATAATTTCAGTTGTACGTGTATCACTTGCATTGTTACCACTATAATATTTAAAGTTATATTTTTCTATACCTTCTTTTAAGAACTCTACAGCCTCAACCGCAGGTACCTGATTAAAGATAGCTTCTGTTTCATCTGCATTCACTATATTTCCACCATTACCTTGTGTGTATGCTTCAAAATGCCAAATATCATTAAGGAATCCAAAACCTTTTACACCAATACTTTCAAGTTGTTTGGAAGTACTTGCAAGCTCTTCCCAATTGGTTGGTGCACTGGTAATGCCTGCCTGATCAAATAACGTTTTGTTATAGTAGAAAATAGGTGTACTTCTTAAGTAAGGTACGCCATAGAGCTTACCATCTACATAAGAATTATCCATTAATCCAGGCAAGAAATTGCTTTCTTTTTCATCACTAATATAGTTCTCTAAAGGTTCAATCATGCCTGCATCAGCAAAGCTTTTAATACTGGCAATCTCCATTACAGAAATAGCTGGTTGTTCATTGGCAATGAAAGCACTTTTAAGTTTTGTATGTAATTCATCATAGCTACCTTGGTATTCAGCTGTAATACGAATATTATTTTCTTTGCCAACGGTTTCATTAAATTTTTCAGTAAGCTCTTGGTTATTTTCGGCTACTTTATCTTGCCAAGAGTACCAAAATTCTAATTCAATTAGATCACCTTCCTGATTGCTTCCTTTCTGAGTATCTTTCACACTACTTTGTGCCTCAGCGGCCTGGCCTGATGCACATCCTACTGTATTTATAGAAATCATAGCAATAAGTGAAGCACCTAACATTTTTCTAAAAAGATTTTTATTCATTTTCATTCTCCTTTATGAGTATTCAAATTTTATTTATCCCCTAAATAGGTAAAAGCTTTAATAATTTGTTTTTGTGCAAATAGGAATGCAATTAAAATCGGTATAACCAGCATGACATTACCTGCCATTAAAATATGATAGTTTACACCACTTTCAATCTGTCTTAAGGAAGCAATTCCTACTGGTAATGTTCTAACACTATCGTTTGTAGTTAACGTTAAAGGCCAGAAATAATCATTCCATGTACTAATAAAGGTTAATAAAGCTAACGTTGTAAGAGTCGGTCTAGCAAGAGGTAGCATAATTTTAGTAATGATTTTAAACTCCCCTGCCTTATCTAGTTTAGCTGCTTCAATCAGCTCTTTTGGAACTTGTTTAAAAGTTTGCCTTAACATAAAGATGCCAAAGGCACTAGAAGCAAACGGTAAAATAAGACTTGGCAATTTATTAATAAGTCCCATATTAGAAAACATAACGAATAAAGGTAGGAAAACAAGCTGTCCTGGAATCATCATAGTAATCATAATAATCCCAAAGATAAGTTTATCCCCTCTAAACTCATACCTAGCAAAGGCATAAGCTGCTGGAACAATGGTAAGCATTTGTAAAACAAGTACACTTATTGTAATGATGATACTGTTCTTAAGATAATGCATAAAAGGTATAGAATTAAAAGCTTGCTGGAAGTTTTGCCACTGAAAAACTTCTGGCCACATACTCGGTGGGAAAATAACAGTCTCCCCTAAAGTTTTGACAGATGTGATAAACATCCAATAAAACGGAAAGAAAAATATGAGAAATAAAATCACTGTCACCATAAATCTTGGAAGTTGTTTAATCCTTTTCATACTGCCTCCTATTGGTAATGAACTTTCTTAGAAAGTAACTTAAAGTAAATGATTGTAAAAATGGAGATAATTACAAGGAGTACCACACCAATGGTTGATGCATACCCAATCTTATAGAACTGGAATCCATATTCATAAATGGAATACACAAGAGTATTGGTACTATTTTGAGGCCCTCCATTTGTAATGATTTGAATAGTCTCAAAAACTTTAAATGAGGCAATAATACTTACAATGGTTAAGAAAAAGAGTGTAGGCGAAATCATAGGCAAGGTAATTTTAAAGAAGGTTTGCCTTTTAGTTGCTTTATCCAAAGATGCCGCTTCATACAAATGCTTTGGTATACTTTGAAGGGCTGATAAAATAATAAGCGTATTGTACCCTAGCGTCTTCCATACAGAAATAATTACAAGTGAGATTAAGGCCACTTTAGGATTACCTAGCCAATCTATAGGTCCTACCCCCACTAGGGATAAAAGATAGTTAAGTAGTCCAAAGTCATTATTCATAAGCCACATCCATAAGAATGAAATAGAGGCAAGGGATACAATATAAGGTGTAAAAATGAGATTTTGCATAAATTTATTAATGCGTGTATCCTTCCTTAAAAATAAAGCTAAGGCTATAGATAAAATCACACCTAATCCAACCGTTAATAGCATATACACAAAGGTATTGGATAGGGTTTGATAAAACTTTACATCTCTAAATAAAGTTTGATAGTTTTTAATACCTACAAATTCTTTAGTAGGTGAAATCATATCCCATTCATAAAAACTAAGGAAAATAGTATTTAAAATAGGATAAATAGAAAACACAATAAAAACAATAAGTGCCGGTGCCACAAATAAATAAGGCTTCAGAGTCTTAATAGCTTTTTTCATAATATACTCCCCTGAATTCTATCTTTATTGTAGTCAAATCCATACATATGTTTATAAGCAAGAGAAAGCTTTACTTCATCTTCTATTTCAAGTTCTACATCATTAAATACCTTAATGGCTATAACACCCATCTTAGTTTGGATACGATAAATAACTTCTGAACCAAGCATCTCTCTTGTTAAAACAGAACCCTTAAATACGAACTTTTCTTTTGTCTCATCGCCTTCTTCATAGATTTTCACTTTAGAAGGCCTAAAACCTATATAGCCTACTTCTGGTTGTAGCTCTAGACATTTGTTAACCTTGTCTCTTGTTAAGATATTCATCTCCGGTGTCCCAATAAATTGTGCTGTAAAAATATTTTGAGGAGATGCATAGATTTCATGAGGTGTACTGTGCTGTCTAATCACACCTTTTTCCATGAGTACAATATCTGTTGCCATAGATAAGGCTTCTACTTGGTCATGCGTTACATATACAAAAGTCACTCCTAATTTATGATGAAGCTCAATAAGCTCTGATCGCATTTGATTACGTAATTTAGCATCTAAATTACTTAAAGGTTCATCCATTAAGAATACTTTTGGCTTCTTCACCATGGCTCTTGCCAAGGCTACACGTTGTCTTTGCCCACCAGATAGTTGGGAAGGTTTTTTATGAAGATGTTCTGTTAAATCCACAATGCCTGCGATTTCTTCAATAAGACGTTCTCTCTCTGCCTTAGGTACTTTGGCATTAATAAGACCAAACTCAATATTGCCTTTCACCGTCATAGTCGGATATAAAGCATAGTTTTGAAATACCATAGCAATATCCCTATCTCCTGGCTCTACATGATTCATCAGTTTGCCATCAATATAAATTTCTCCATCTGTTGTATCTTCTAAGCCCGCAATCATTCTTAATGTAGTTGATTTACCACACCCAGAAGGCCCTACTAATACTGTAAAGCTACCTGACTCGATTTTTAAATTTAGATTTTCAATAACGGTTGTTCCGTTCTCATAAGTCTTTCTTATATTCTTTAAACAAATCTCTGACATAAGTCCTCCCTTATTGGTCTAACTTTATTCTCTTCTGCTGTTACAAGGCCTATTTTAAAGAGGTTTTATTAAACTCTGAGGAACTTTAGGTTAAATAATTGTTTTTTTATATTAAATTTATGATAAATAGAGTTTTGACTCATAAATCAAAATGAGGACTATCTCTTTGTAAATAGTCCTCATCAAAACTTTCTCTCTTCCTTTTATATCGAATGAACTTGACATCATGCCATTATCATTAAGCACTTTCTCTCTTCTTGCAGTAGACTAAAACTTCTTCTAACTGCTCTCTTAATTGTTCTAATGTATGAACACGTACTGACCAATCTACATGATCATGAATATCATAAGGGGAAGTTAAAATGGTATGACCTCCAATAGCTTTAACAGGATAAAGGTCATTATAGCCATGGTCCCCAATAGCTAATATTTCTGAACCCTCTATATGATGATTTTTAAGGATGCCTGGTAAGTGCTCCATAACACCAAAAGGCTTATCTGCCCCATAGTGAATGATGTTAAATTTATCCTCTAAGTTAATATACTTGGTAAAATCGATTGCTTCTGGCCTAGCTGTATTCGTCATCATATACATCCCCTCTGTATACTTAGCAAGTTCACCTAGAACCTGCACAAGCTGCTCATTAACCTCTATAGCATACTCAGGCATAAGCATTTCTTCTCTTACCTTAGCAAAGGCTCTATCTACTACTTCTTTTGCTATGCCTAATTGGCCAGCAAGCATAAAGACTATACTCCATCCATCCCCTATGAATCCATACTTTCTATCTAAATAATTTTCAAAATGTCCATCTGTATTTACAATAGGTTCAATATCTAATCTCTCTTCTAATGTTTTACCTGTTAAGTCCATTGTCCTATCATAAAGATGCCCTAATAAAAACTTATCCTTACCTTCTATGATAGCATCAGCTTTTGCTTGAATAAGCGCTTCAAACTCTTCAAATACACTTCCTTTCAAAAGATGAGAAATAAATCGTTTATAATATTGTCTGTCTTGATATAAGGTTCCATCTAAATCACATATAATCACTTTAATATTGTCCATCTTTTTTATACCTCTTCTTTAATCTAATCTTTTTATATTTCTATTTAAACTTTTATATCTAATACGTTATAATATTCTTTTAAGTATGACAATATATTTAAACTCGATTTAACTTTGTAAGTTGTTTTTTAACAAATAGTCTTATAAACTTAACAATTTCTATTTTAGAAAGGAAATGAACAATTATGAAAAAATGTATAGGTTTATTCATAGTACTTATGCTACTAGGTAGCTTTTCAGCTTGTACCCCAAAAGATACTATTCCTCCTATGTTTATACAAAAAGCCACTTTAACTAAAGATGAAGAGAAAATTATAAAATTATTAGACCTAGATACTATAGCTGATATTTATGATTTTAAAGTAGATGATAAATTACAATCTATTCATATTAATACTTATGAACTTAAAGACGGCAAGTGGGAAATGCTTATGTCAGATAGCAGCCAAATGGTTAAGGATGTATCAGGTAGACTGGCACTATCTTTTAACAAGCTCCCTTCAGAATTTCAAATTTCCATACAAAGTGAACACCATAATGGCACTAATAGGTACTCTACTGATGCAACAGAAGACTACAATAATATGACGCGTGCAGTCTCCTCTTTAAATAGCCCTACAGAAATTGTATATGGAAAAGAAATCCCACTGGTTATGCAAATACTAACTTCTCAAAATGTAGTTAGCTCTTACACTCTAGAGCATTTTTATAAGCCTGAGGTCTATGAAAAGCACAACTATGAACATGTCTATGCCATAACCATTATGTTTAGCGAAAAATCTCTAGGGGAACTTGATAGGCCGCAATAGAATCTGCTATAGTATTTTCATATTAACTTACAAAGGAGGGGCCTATGTCAGAATCACTTATTACCAAAAAAGCTATTGCTACAGCACTTAAAAGTCTCATTCTCGAGAAACCTTTTGATAAAATTTCAATAGCAGACCTTACAAAAGCCTGTGGGCTTAACAGGCAAACTTTTTATTATCACTTTCAAGATAAATATGAGCTCCTTACTTGGATTTACTATACAGAAGGCTTTGCTTTTGTAGTAGAAGATATTACTTTTGAAAATTGGGATCAAAAAATCCTTCTTCTATTAAATATTATGAAGAAGGATCAGACGTTTTATTGTCATACCATCAAGCATGACAGCCGCTATTTTATGGACTATCTTTTAGAAATTACTGCCACCCTCTTTACAGAAGCTATTAATGCTTTAGATACCCAGCATAAAGTACAAGCACAGCAAAAGCAGTTTTTCTCAGAATTCTATGCTTATGGCATTTGTGGTGTTATTCTTTCTTGGGTTCAGTCCAATATGAAACAGCCACCCGAAGAGGTTGCTAAGAACTTTAAAAAACTTGCACGCCACAGTGAACAACTTGGCTATAATTTCTATATCAAAGAACACGAAAGGCTTCTATAGCTTAAAAACACCTATCATCCATTTTTTAAGCTCATCTTCATCTTTTTCATCTATCATTTTTAAAAGCTCTTGATAGAGTCTACTTAGCTCACCTTCTGAAGGTGTAACTTTACTTAATCCTTTCCCTAACTCAATCATATTACGGCAGGTACGCTCTTTAGATTTCGCCTTATTTCTCAATAAATGGCGAAGAGACACACTAAGCGTAACCTGCTTTAATTTTGTCTCCAAACTCATCTTATAATCCCCTTTCTTTCATTTAAACTTAGTTTAGGCCTATATAGCTTGAAGATATATATACACATTTTCACTTTTGTCTAGTTCTTATACAAATTCTCCTTTTTGTCTAATTACAACTTTCTTAACCTTCTATATACTAGGCCTATAAACAGCTTAACAACTTAAAGAATCGGGGGTATTTCATATGAAAAAAAATCATTTAGGCGCTCTTTTAACTGTAGGTGCTATTACAGGTGCTGCGGCTTTTGCCATGCATCATACTAATAAGAAAAAAAACACACATAAAATGACACCTCTTCTTAGCAACTATCCTGACCATAGTGACAGACAAGTGTACTTTGTAGGTGGTGGTCTTGCTTCTTTAGCAGGTGCTGCTTATCTTATTCGCGACTGTAAATTCCCAGGAAGTAACATTCACATCTTTGAAGGTATGAATATACTTGGCGGCAGCAACGATGGGGCTGGTAATGTAACAAACGGCTTTGTATGCCGTGGTGGTCGTATGCTTAACGAAGAGACTTACGAAAACTTCTGGGAGCTTTTCTCTTCTATTCCTTCTCTTGATATGCCAGGCATGAGTGTTACAGAAGAAATTCTAAACTTTGACCACTTACATCCAACTCATGCACAGGCACGTCTTATTGATAAAGAAGGTGTAATTCAAGATGTAACAAGTATGGGCTTTGATACACAAGACCGTCTTCTTCTTGGTAAACTTATGATTACGCCAGAAGAAACTCTTGATGATATGACCATTGAAGAATGGTTTGCAGAAAGTCCTCATTTCTTTACAACCAACTTCTGGTATATGTGGCAAACTACTTTTGCCTTCCAAAAATGGTCTAGTCTCTTTGAATTCAAACGCTATATGGAACGTATGATTTTTGAATTCTCACGTATTGAAACACTTGAAGGGGTTACACGTACACCTTATAACCAATATGACTCTGTCATTTTACCACTACGCACTTACTTAGAAGGCTATGGTGTGAACTTCCATACTAATGCTACAGTAACAGACCTTGATTTTAAAGAAGGCCACTCTATTACTGTAACTGCTATTCACCTTGAGACAAGTGAAGGCGAAGAAATTATTACGTTACAAGACCAAGACCTTTGCATTATGACTAACGGATGTATGACAGATAGTGCAACTCTTGGCGATATGTATACACCAGCCCCTTATAACCCAACAAACCCTATCTCTGGTGACCTTTGGGCCAAAGTGGCTGCTAAGAGAGAAGGACTTGGCAATCCTGAACCTTTCTTTGGGCATCCAGATGAAACCAACTGGGAAAGCTTTACTGTAACTTGCAAAGGTAATAAACTTCTTAAAATGATTGAACAATTCTCAGGCAATATTCCTGGAAGTGGTGCCCTTATGACCTTCAAGGATTCTAACTGGCTTATGAGTATTGTCGTTGCAGCACAGCCACACTTTAAAAATCAACCAGCTGATACAACTATCTTCTGGGGCTATGGCCTATATACAGATAAAACAGGAAACTATGTAAAAAAAGCTATGCGTGATTGTACAGGTGAAGAAATCCTTACAGAGCTTATTCATCACTTCCACTGGGAAGATCATTTAGATGAGATTATGGCAGATGTCGTGAATGTTATTCCTTGTATGATGCCTTATATTGATGCTCAATTCCAACCTCGTAAAATGACAGACCGCCCACAAGTCATTCCACAAGGTTCAACCAACTTTGCTATGATTAGCCAATTCGTTGAAATTCCTGAAGATATGGTCTTCACTGAAGAGTATTCTGTCCGTGCAGCACGTATGGCTATTTATAAATTAATGGGTGTTACAGATAAAACCATTTGCCCTGTTACCCCTTATAAAAAGGATAAAAAAGTCCTCCTTAAAGCATTAAAAAAATCTTATAGTTAAGCTATGACTAGCTAAAAAAAGAGTGTTCACTTTTGCTAAGTGAACACTCTTTTTACATACTTGGTGATGCAGACCATACCTGCTCTCCATTAATAAAGATTTTGTCTATCTTCTCTATGTCTAAGAACACCCTATCATGTTTATCATCTAAAACTACACAGGTAGCTTTAAACTTATCTTTACTACTAGTCGTATCACTATTTATAAATGGAATGATACTACCATCTTGCATATGCATCTCTACTTTTATCTGTTCATAGATTGAATCCTTCTTAGGATCTTTTGGCCTTCCTGTTTTTGTTCCTGTTAAGGTAATCCCCATTACGGATATATTCATCTGCTGAATCTGAATCGATTCTCCATTTGCAGCAAAACCTAAATTAAGCTGAATAGGCTCTATGGTCGTTGTATCTTGCACATCAAATTCCACTTTCCAGTCTTGTTTTGTAAGGACTTCCTGCACCTCATAAGTTACTTTTGTAGCTTTTAGATAAGGTATATCAGCTGGGTCCATGATCTCACTAAACTGACTTGTCCCTAGGCTTCCTCTCCATAAAGTTGCCATATCATAATTTATACTTCTTTGATGTGCCGTATAGACCTTACCTGTTCGTATATCTGTTATTTCTGAAATAGTTCCTATGACATAATCATGACTTGTGCCTGTCCAATATTTATCACTTGCATTTCTTGTATAAAGGGTTAAACCTCCATCTGGATTCATAGGATTTTCAAGCCTTGAGTCTTGAATTAACCCTACATACTCAAAAGTCACAAGCGGCTCTTCTCTTAATACAATTCTTTGAGAATCACCTATTTCTCTGTGTAATAACCTATCTAATTTCATATAAAGATATTTACTATGGGGTGGATAATCATAATCTATTGTATCGAGTACCGTGTTATGTGCCTGAAATAAATCACCTAACGGTATATCAATTTCTTCTTCCACTTCTACTCTTTGAATGATATTACTTGCTTTTAGTCTAAGCTTTTTACCTTCTAGTATATCTTCATTTCCACTACCTTCCACATAATAAGTCAGTTTCCTGCCATCCTCCGAAAGAATAGGCGGTCCATATTTGCCTGATTGTGACCATGAATCATCCCACTCTCCTACTTTAACCCCTTCTGTCCAGGGTTTCTCACCTTCATTAATAAAACTAAAAACAAGAAGAGAATTGTAATGATCTGCTATGGCTGCTTCTACAACCATTTTAACTTCTTTTTGATGATCCCCTTTATTAATAGTCTGTACATGAGGAGCTATATTTTTGAGTACCTTCTCTCCTATAAACATACTAAAGCCTTCTACATGGTTTATGGCATAGGCAGTTCCTGAAAAGACAAATAGGATACCTATTATCCATACTGCCACATGTGCTAAAGCTTTAGGTACGCTATATATTTTCTTTCTTGCCTGCGTACTCCTATCTAGACACTTGGCTTTTATAGACTCTTCAAGCTGTGCGTTAAGATGCACTTCTTTGAGTTGCTTATCTATAACCTTTTTTAGATTATAAACTTCTTTCATAACTTCTCACCCTCCTCTAATTGTACACTTAACTTTTGCCTTGGCCTCTGTAGCCTCACTCTTACTGTGCCTTCTTTAATATGTAAAATGCTTGCAATCTCTTTTGTAGACATTTCTTGATAATAGTAAAGGAGAATGACTTCTTTATATTTACGTTCTAATTCGGCAATCTCACTTAAAATTTGTTTTTGCCTCTCTCTTTCAATAAAATTCTGGTCTATACGCTCTTTAGAAATCGTTTCTAAATCTAAACCAGTCTTAACTCTTTTAAACCAACTTGTACGCATATAATTTTTACAAACATTAATAGCAATACGCATAATCCATGTCTTTTCCTCTGATATTTGATTAAAAGTATAATATTTCTGATAGACTTTAATAAATGTTTCTTGTACTGCATCTTCTGCTAATGCTCTATCTTTCAAGTAAATGATACACATTCGTAAAAGTGTATCACCATACTCTCTCATCATTCTCTCAATTTCTACGATTTCTTGTTGTTCAATCTCTATAATACTTTCCATCTCCTATCCCCCTTTCTCCCCTTAGACACAATCAATTTTAAAATTGTAACACATTTTAAATATTTTTATCCATCACTACTCATATTGGTTACATTTATTAAATTTATTTTAAAAAGAACCTACTTCATCATCTCTCAGATTAAGTAGGTTCTTTTCTTTCTATTCTAAGCTTTAATCGATCAAATACGCTTCTCCAAATATGGCTAAAGTTAATCTTGCTGGTTCTTCATTTTCTGGTGGATTCCCATCTTCAAAGAAGCAATAATAAGTCTTGCCATCTGGTGAAGTCGCAATATCTGCGTATCCCCCAACTTCTGCAATTTGTTTCGCATATTGCCAAGTCTTTGCATCATCATAGCTCATTTTTACAGTGAGATGAATACGTTTAGGCCAGCCATTTCCTCTCATCTCTTCATTATTAGCGCAGTTTACAAATAAAATTTTACCATCCTTATCTCTTACAATACTTCCAAAGCAAATAGCATCCGGAAGTTGTTTATCTGGAACTGGTGTGCTAAAGTGGTCCTTACCATTTGGTGAGATGGCTATATAACGGTAACGATTAATACCGTTATGCCTCATATTGATTAAGACACTCCCATCTGAAAGTTCTACAACTTGTGACTCATTCACCCAGAAGAAATCATCTCCCCAGTTTTCACTACTGTAAATGATTTCACCACGCTCCCAAGTTGTGCCTCCATCATCGCTGATAAGGGTACTTACCTGTGTTGGATAGTGATTATTTCCTTCTCCACGAGCTAGCCATATAGGTACAACTAATCTGCCATTTCTCATTTCAATGCCATGTCCTGGACCTATCGCAAAGAGTGACCAGCAGTACTCTTCTTTAAAGGCTGTTACAGCATTTAAAATACTTACTGGATCTGAGAAAGTAAGTCCATCATCCGTGCTCACTTGGTAAAAAAGCTGTCTATAATCTTTTTGCCAAAGAAAATGTATGCGTCCATCCTGAGAGGCAATCATAACGGGATTATTCACTGCAAGGTCTTCAGAAATCGCAATCATTTGCCTTTTTGAAAAAGTTTTACCTTGATCCGTGCTACGTTTCATTCCTATACCCATTGCACTCCAATCATCATAAGCCGAAAGTCTGGTTTCATAGTACACAATAATCGTACCTTTACTTGATATCACAATACCTGGTATTCTATAACTTTTAAATCCGCCTTCATTATAGTTTTCAATATTGACTGACACGAGCTTACTCATTTTATTCCCCTAGCTCCTTTTCTTTATCACTTGTGAATATTTAACTATTTCATGCATTCTATACCTTCTGCTTTATTATTAACTTAAAGCTTCTTGAAGTGCTTCTTGATTAAGATGAAGGAGCTCATCCAAAACAAATTCTCCATCTTTTCTAATAAGTACATCATCAAACCAAATCTCTCCACCGCCACATTCTGGCTTATGAGACTGAATAAGATCCCAGTGAATAGAAGAGTTGCATCCTGGTGTAAAGTGGAAGCTTCCTATCATCTTTTCATCAAAAAGGGTATTATAAATAGGGTGTGTCATAAATGGGTTTGTCCCAATAGAAAATTCTCCAATATAACGTGCACCTTCATCTGTATCTAAAATGGCATTAAGTTTTTCTGTATCATTAGCTGTTGCTTCCACAATCTTGCCATTCTTAAAGGTAAATTTAATATCTGTAAACACTGTACCTTGGTAATGAGATGGTACGTTATAAGCAATTGTTCCATTAACTGAGTCTTTTACAATTTCCCCTAGTCCTACTTCTCCATCTGGAATGTTAAAGCGTCCACCGCAAATGCCTGCCCAGCAGCCTTTAATAGAGAACGTTAAATCTGTACCTGGTGCTTTAATATGTACTTTATCTGTTTTAGCCATAAGTGATCTTAAAGGTTCCATAAGCTCAGTGAATTTAGCATAATCTAATGTACATACATCAAAGTAGTAGTCTTCAAAAGCTGCTGTACTCATATGCGCCATTTGAGCAAAGCTATTGGTTGGGTACCCTAAAATACACCACTTTGTATTTTTACATCTTTCTCCTAAGTGAAGTGGTCCACTATATTCTGTATAGATTTTCATCTTATCTGCTGGTACATCACTCATTTGGTAAAGATTATCTACTCTTCTTACAGCAATATAAGCATCCATATCTTTCATACGCTCTAAGTCGTACTTTAACTGATACTCATACTGCTCTTTTGTAGCCCCCATAAGAAGGGCCTTGCGAATCACTTCAGATTCTAGATTTACAAATGGGATACCGCCCGCACGGTATGCTTCTTCTACAAGTGCTGATGCAATCTCCTCTCCTCCATTTGGAAGGTCAATTAAAAGCTTTTCTCCTGGTTGTAATTGCACAGAATACTGAATTAAGTTTTGTGCAAGTTTTGTTATTCTTTGGTCTCTCATATTTCCTCCTAAATCTATCACTTCCTGCTATTGTCATGATATTTAATAGCAGACTGTAACTTATTTTAATACTTAAATCTCACTTATATAGACTTATAAATTTTGATTTCTAGCCCATCTATAAGGGTTTCTAAACTACATCCTTCTTCCATATCTATTACTAATTTTACTTTATAGCTTCCGTCTTGTATTTCAAAGGTCGCTTTTTCATGTGCGCTTACATGTTTACTCTCATATACTTTTTCATACTGTGTACCATTAAAAGCGTAAAGCACATAAGCTTTCACTCCTTGACCATTCATCTCTAATGTATTAAATGGGTAAATACCTCCAAATTCAATTTCTAATTCATTATCTTTCACACTTTGACGCGTAGTAGGTTGTGCTACAAGGTCAATAACTTCATCTACTGTCTTAGTTACAGATGCTACCTCTGGTTTATAATAAACACCAAAGCTACGTAATACAGGTGCTACCACCGCATCTGTAATCACAATTCTAACTTCCTGTGTTGTAATCGTATCAAAATACTCTGCCCATCTAAATCCGATGCATTGATTTTCTACTAGTACTTTCCACTCCTCTTTTACTTTTGCCTCTACCCTATAGCCTCTTACCCGGTGTCCTAACTCAATCACTTCTGAGAGTACAAAGCAGTTAAAGGTAATAGGCTCTTTGGTTGTAAAAGTAATAGTTGGTGTAAGATCCTTTTCATCTGCTGCATAGAATAAATTTTCATCTTTTAAAAGCATCTTATCAGCTGAACAAATTGGCCTCATTTCACTTGTCGCACTCAATTCTGCTCCTTGTAATAAATTTACTGCAAAAGTCTTTTGAAGTATAGTAGCGGCATTAAGAACATTCTTAGTATCAATCTCATGGATTAAGCCTCTGCGATCAGGTGGGAAATTTAATAAGATACCTGCATTTCTACCACTTGATTCAAACCAATATTTTACTAAGTTTTCAGCTGAACGTACTGCCCCATCTTGATTTTCATGATAAAACCAACCTGGTCTAATAGATACATCTACCTCTGCCGGAATAAAGCGATTACCATCAGCTTTCCCGCTATTAAGTTCTACTGTATTTTCTATTTCTAATGAACTCTGGTCAATGGTTGCCCAACAAGGATTACCTGCATAACCACTCTCATTTCCTACCCATCTTGCTTCTACATATTCTGTAGCACCTAATGATCCAAAAATAATACAATCTGGTTGATGCGTTCTAACTGTATATGCCCATCTTCCCCAATCGTACTGAGCTTCTGTACTGCCCGCACCATCCCACCAACATTCATAAATCTTGCCATACTGTGTCATAAGTTCTGTTAATTGATTGTTATAATATGTATTGTATGCATCTGTTCCCCAATATTTTGAATGTCTATCCCAAGGTGAAAGATAAAGACCTGGTTTAATACCATATTCATGGCAAGCCTCAACAAACTCTCTTACCACGTCCCCTTTTCCCTCTTTATAAGGACTTTTTGCTATAGTGTGCTCAGAGTACTCACTTGGCCATAGACAAAATCCATCATGATGTTTAGCCGTTAAGATAGCCGTTGTAAATCCAGCCTGCTTAATAACACGCATCCATTGTCTACAGTCTAATTCTGTAGGATTAAACATTTTTTCTGCCTCTGTTCCATCTCCCCACTCTAAATCAGTAAATGTATTTACACCAAAATGAAAAAATGCTGTTGCTTCTCTACGATACCAATCCATTTGTCTTCTAGAAGGTACCGCTCCATATGGCTTTAATCCTAATGCTTCAAACTGATTGTGTAACATCTTATTACTCCTATCATTTTAGTTTGTAGTTTAAAATTTCATTAATATTATAATAGAATTCAATTATTATAAATAGTGTTTTTGTTAAATAATTATATTAATTTTATTTAATCTTTTATAAATATATACTAAAATCATAACACAAAACAATGTCAAATCATTAAAAGCACTTCAACCTCATTGTAGTTTTGGTGTAAACATCACCATTGGAGAATATAATACTTACTATTTGAAGCTACTATTTGCATTCTTAATATGACTTATTGGTTCTGGGGGCCAGCTTATCCCAAAACGCAAACTCTTACACCTGCTTTTATTGCATAAAAATATCATCATTTAACCAAACAAGGTAATCTACTTATTGTCAATAGTGGCCCAACTCCAGATGGTATATTAGAAGAACATGATCCCCAAAATTTATTTGAAGCTGCTAGAATGCTTAATATTGCTAAGGGTGATGCCTTACTTTCTTCTAATGCTAAAAAGAACTAACTGCCTAGGCAGTTAGTTCTTTTTAGCATTCATTATTCTTTTTCATTTTCCTATTACTTATAGTATCCATGCTCACACAGTACTTCATAACAGCTATTTACTTCATCATCTGTAAAGAGGTCACCATACTTACTATCACATACTACTGCTTCCATAGTAAGCTCTATACGCCCTGCTTCTTGTAATTTATCAAATCCATCCGAAAGTCTACCTTTTCTCAGAATTTCTTTTGCTGTTTTAACTCCACCAAACTTCTCTACTGTCTGTAAGAAGCGTGTTAATTTACAACCACATTCTTTCTCTGCTATTTGGCAGTTTTTAATTAGTTCTTCTTCAAATTGCTTCTCTAATGCTGTCATTTTATACCTCACTGTTTTAAATTTTATATGCCATTATACTATAGTATTTGTATAACTTCTCAATTTACTCTCACTTAAAGTACTTCCGCATTTTAATTCATCCAGCTCTTATAGACCTAATCTATATTCACTTTGACCAATGCGAATCTTATCATGATTAGAAAGCTTCATTTCACCTCTTACTCTCTGTCCATTAATGTATGTACCATTTGTAGAATTTAAATCTAGTATATAAAGCTCTTGATTTCTTTGATAAATCTTACAGTGATTTCCTGATACTGTCATATCTCCCTCAATAGTCCAGTGATGATAACCTGTATTTCTACCAATAGTTAAATAACCATCAAGTACAAATCTTTTATTTTCATCTTTTTGAGTAGTACTTACCTTATAGAAGTTTAAAATAACAGGCACGGATTCTTCTGAATAGCTTGTTGCTGATGTGATTTGTGTATTTTGTTGCTCTACTAGTTTATCTTCAGCAAACTGCTTATGCTTTTCTGCTTCTAATTCCTGGCTTTTTTGTTTGAGCTGGCTAATAATTTTTTCTAAATGTGGTTCTTCCTTGAAGCTACTTGCTACTTCTGCTGGTTGTAGATTTTCTACTTGTACCTTTTGCTGCTCCTGATTTTGCACTTCTACTTGCGGTATTTTTTCTAGGGGTGGCTTTATCTCCTCCACCAGTGGTTCGTTTACTTGCAGCTGACTTGCTACTTGTTGCGGCTTTTCCTGTTGCCCTCTTACTTCTTCCACTAGTTGTTCCCTTACCTGAGGCTGACTTACTTTTTCTGCTTGCTGTTTGCTTTCCTCTAGTTGATTTGGCTCCTGTACTTGCTGCTTGCTTTCCTGCCCCTGATTTAGTGTTTTTTCTACTGGCTGTAACCTTTCCTCTACCTGCTGTGTGCTTACTTGCGGCTGATTTACCTCTTGAACTTCCTCCTGTTTGACTGGTGGTACTTCCCTCTGAACTTTTCTTACTTCTTGTGGTTCTTGATTTTCTTCTGATACTACTTTTTCGCCCATCTTCTCGGCTTTTTTTGCTTCTTTTTTTTTAAGTTTACGTTCTCTTTTTGCTTCTCTCTTTGCGTCACGTTTTGCAGCACCTGCTAAATATATGGCAACAGGTATGAGAGAAATAAGAATCCCTATTATACCACCTACTGCGGCGTACTGCATCAAGTCAATTGAAGTGTCCATCATCTATCGTGTCCTTCCTATTATACAAAAATATTATGTTATATATTTTAACATAATCTGTAAAAATTACTACTAATTCTGCCATACTTTCATTTTTCCTATTTCCCTATTCCCCCAGCTATAATAAGGAACAAAAACATATTCTTGTTGATTAGGGCACTTGGCGATCACTTCTACAATACCTCTCGAAACACCTGACATTTCTGCTATTTCTTTAATTGTTACAACCACTTTTATTCTTCTCCTCTAGTATTATTGTGCACGCCACACAATTACCAAACTAATTTTTTCTCAAAATTATAAGTTATTCAATCTATCATCTGTAATTTATAATAATCTACACTAAAGTCACAAAACACCTCCTTAAGGTGACTTCTACATCATCTTAAGGAGGTGTTTTATCTTATACTGATTCAGCTGGTAAAATAACAGGCACCTCTTCCCCTGCTTGTTTCATTCTCTCCACAAGTCTTGCCGCTAACTCTTTTCTAATTTCTTTATATGCAGCATCGCTAACTAAGTTACAAAGTTCATATGGATCTTTTTGTAAATCATAAAAGTAAGCTTCATAGTAAGTAGATGCTCCTGATTCTTTCCATGGATCACCTTGTGCTTTTACAGCGTATTTATAACGCTGAGTACGAATAGCTCTTCCAATATGACTTTCACTAATTTGCAAAAAGACTTCTTCTTGCCAGTTCTTTGCATCCCCTTGAGCCAATTTACGAATAGATTTTCCGTGATAACTTTCTGGTATAGCAATCCCTGCACAATCTAGAAGTGTAGGTGGTAAATCAATTAAACTTACTAACTCTTCTACTACTCGCCCCTTTTCAAAACCTGGTCCATGGATGATAAGTGGGATATGTATACAACCATCATGACAAGAACGTTTATACTCACTGTTACGTGTTTTAAAGTGTGAACCATGGTCAGATGTATAAATAATAATAGTATTATCATAAATACCTTTTTCTTTTAGTGTATCTACGAGTCTTCCTATATTATAGTCTAAGCTATGGCAACATCCTAAGTAATCTGGATATTGTGCTTCCCAATCGCCTTTTCCTTCTGGTAAATCTCCTGGTTTTTCATAGTTTTTAAAACGTTCTTTACTTCCATCAGGCCCTTCATAACGATTACGGTCATTTTGATGGTGAGGCTCTATTTGTGATACAAATAAGAAGAATGGGTTATCACTTTCTTTATTGCGGATATAATCAAGTGCATAATTATTGATACAGTCTGCACGGTATCCTATAAATTCTACCTTCTCATTGTTTTTATCAAATACATACCCATTGTAGCCATGTGAAGTAAATTCTAATACATCTGAAGCCATCCAATAATCTTTATAGCCCCCCCTTCTTTCCTTTGGAATAGCTGCTTTTTCATAATGCATATTGGTACCATTATCACTTGCTAAATGCCATTTACCCACATAAGCCGTTTCATACCCTGCTTCATTAAAATAATCTGCTAGCATCTTCTGCGTAAAATCTGGTGCAATAGCATTTGTAAAGCATCCTGTAGCTGTAGCATACTGTCCAAGCTGCAAGCATGATCTTGCTGGTCCACATACAGGTTGGCAAGTGAAGGCTCCATTGAACCTTGTCCCCATTTCAGCTAACTTATCTAAGTTTGGTGTTACATCTAATTTTTGTCCATAACATCCTAGAGTGTCCCATCTTTGTTGGTCAGAAAAATAAAAAATAATATTAGGTCTCTTATCCATTGTTCTACTCCTAAATTCTTCTTTTATTTATAGGCTTGTTCTTTAACAATAGCTGCCCACGTACAGGTACTTCTTTTCTGTTTTTCCATATGACTTATAAATCATTTATAAGCCCCCTTTGTTTTCTCTATAAGCCTAAATATTTTATATGATTATACTATATCATAAATTATGTATTAAATTTGCATATTATATTTTAAAATTATCATTCTATTTAGAAATACTGTTTTACTTAACATTTTTATAGCTACATTTTACTTTCACGTAAAAAAATTTCCTTAATTTAAAACTTTAAAAAATATATTAATTAAATATTGACCTAGAATTTCGAAAATGCTACAGTAATAAAAAATTAAGGGGGTTTTGTAATGGAAAGAATAATCTGTGCACCTAGTCAATATAGCCAAGGTCAACATCTTATAGAAAAACTTGCTTCTTATTATAAAAAAATAGGTAATCAATCTGCCTATATTATTGTAGATTCATTTATTAACCAAACTTATCATGACATGATTATAAAGAGCTTTGAAGTTTCACATACGCCCTACACCTTAACTGTATTCGGAAAAGAATGTTGTATGGAAGAAATTCAATTACATGTACATGCACATACTTTAAATGCCTATGATGTTGTTATAGGTATAGGTGGTGGGAAAACATTAGACACTGCCAAAGCTGTAGCACATTTTCTTCATTTACCTGTCATCATTTTGCCAACTTCTGTTTCTTCTGATGCACCTTGCAGTCAGATTTCTGCCATTTATACAGCTGATGGATGTTTCGATTACTACCTTCAGCTTGGCACTAATCCCAATATGGTTATCGTAGATACCTCACTCATTATACAAGCACCTATCAGACTTTTTGTAGCCGGTATGGGAGATGCACTTTCTACTTATTATGAATCCTATGCCTGCTACCAGTCAGGTGCACGCTCTCAAGTAGGTGGAACAATCACTAAAGCCGCTCTTGCTCTTAGTAAACTTGCGTTAGATACATTGCTTGAAGATGGTTATGCTGCAAAGTGTGCCATCGAGAAAAAAGTTGATTCACCTGCTGTAAACAATATTATAGAAGCTAATACTTATTTAAGTGGTGTAGGCTTTGAAAACTGCGGTCTTGCCCTTGCTCATGCTACGGCTAATGCACTTTCTAAACTACCTACTTCTACTGTTTCTCTACACGGTGAAAAGGTTGCCTTTGGTACACTACTTCAAATCATACTTGAGCAAAGACCAAAATCAGAAGTTCAATCTATTATAGGTTTTTGCTGTACTGTAGGCCTCCCAACTACCTTAACAGCTCTTGGCGTTCAAGAAGAGCAACTTCACACACTCATCCCCCTTATCTTAGAAGAACCAGGCATCAAAAATATGCCCTTTTCAATTACTTCTGATATGCTTTATGATGCACTTATCAGCTTAATACACTAGCTTTATTATAAATCCAATGCTTTTATTTAAGAAACAACTCTATCTTACATCTTTATACAACTTTAAATAAAGTTTCTTAATAGCATTTCTCAATATAGGCTCTAAACTAAAAACACGCCCTGACTAGGCCACATAGCCTTTCAAGACGTGTTTTTCCTTTTACGCTTCACTTAATGTTTTAAGTCTATATAAGAGTTTCAAAAAGATTTCTTCTTTGATTGGTTCTTCCCAAAGCTTCATAGCATAAGGCTTTTGGCAAATATAATAGCCAAACAGTGCTTTTAGCATATCCATATCAGCTGTTGGAATAAGTGCTTCATATTCTTCACCTGGTGCTTTTTCTTGTAAGTAGTTAAAATACTCTTTGTTAATTATGCCACATTGATGGGATTCGTCTACAAATGCTGTAATTTCATCGTCTTGTCTTCTGTACCCCAGAGTAAGTACAGTTGGGTCTTCAAAATACGGAATAAATTTTAATAAACGAGCATAGTTGTTCATAATTTGTCCCCCTGATAGCTATTTCAGTATTTTTTTAATCATTTTAACCAAAATTAACACCTTATAATTTTGAATTAGAAGTAATTGTATAAATTATATCAGATAATTTTATAATTTTCATTATTAAAATATAATATTTTTTTAACTTATTTTATGGTAATTATTATCTAATTCTTTAAATGTCTATAGTTTTTTTTATACTCAGTAGGCGATATGCCAAACTTTTTTTTAAACATTTTTGAGAAATTGAACAAATCATGATATCCTACACTCGTTGCAGCCTCTCCCGGCTTATAATCATATAATCCCATAAGCTCTGCAGCTTTTGTTAATCTAAATTCTACTAAATAAGCTTGAGGAGATTTACCCATCTTCTTTTTAAATATATTGCTGAAATAACTTCTTTCAAGTCCTAATTTTTCTGCCAAACCTTCTATAGTAATAGGCTTCATATAATTGGCCATAATATAGTTCTTCGCTTTATCGATATAGATGCTCACCGCTTCTTTGTTTTCTCTTTTTTTATCCTCTACCTGTACAAGAAGTTCATAAATTTTACTACAAATATAAAACTCTCTACCTGTTTCAATAAGGTCACTTTCCTTTATCGCTTTAAAAATATACTCTGCTTGAGGGAGCGAAATCACATCTTCCTCAAGACATGTACGAATAGGCAAATCTAGTTCAAATCCTACCCAACAATAATGCCATGGTTCTTTTTGATCAGCTTCATAATAGGTTACTTCAAAAGGATGAATCACAAAGATTTCACCTTGTTTAACATTATAACTACCTCTTGAGCTTTCAAACCTTCCTTTACCAGATAACACATAATGTAATAAATAATAGGGTCTTGTAGCAGGCCCAAATGCATGTCCATTTCTACACTTTTCTTCTCCACATAAAAGTGGCTTAATATCTTTAAAAGGATAATCCCTTAATAAAACTTCTTTAATCATTTTTCCACTTCTCCTAAATTTATTACAAATTTTATATGTACTTATTAAAACAATACGAAATAGATGTATCTTAAAGATTACACACATTATAACAAATTTATCTCACATCATCCAATTACCTATAGTTAATTTTTTTCCTATAATAAATCCAAAGAAAGGAAGTGTAAATATGCTTAAAATTACTTTTTTAGGTGCTGGAAGCACTGTTTTTGCTCGTAACGTTCTAGGTGACTGTATGTGTAGTCCTGTACTACGCGAATGTGAGATTGCACTCTATGACATTGATGCTGAAAGATTAAATGAAAGTCACATGATACTAAATGCTATTAATAAAGGAAAAGGAAATCCTAGTACTATTAAAACTTATCTAGGTTTAGATGCTCTAAAAGATGCTTTAAGAGATGCTCACTTTGTAGTGAATGCTATTCAAGTAGGCGGTTATGATCCTTGTACTATTTTAGACTTTGAAATTCCTAAGAAATATGGTATTCGTCAAACCATAGCGGACACTTTAGGCATTGGAGGCATCATGCGTACCCTTCGTACAATCCCTGTTATGGAAACCTTTGCACGCGCTATGGAAGAGGTTTGCCCTGATGCATGGTTCCTGAACTACACCAATCCAATGGCTATGCTTACAGGCTATATGCAACGCTATACAAAAATAAAAACTATAGGTCTGTGCCATAGCGTACAAACTTGTAGCCGTGAACTTCTAAAATCTGTAGGTCTAGAAGATAAAATTGAAGGTCGCAAGGAACTTATAGCAGGTATTAACCATATGGGATGGCTTCTAGAAATCAAAGATAAAGAGGGTAATGACCTCTATCCAGAAATTAAAAAACGTGCCAAAGCTAAGAATGCTTCTGAAAAACATCACGATATGGTACGTTTTGACTATATGGATAAACTTGGATACTACTGCACAGAATCTAGCGAACATAATTCTGAATACAATATGTTCTATATTAAGAGCAAATACCCAGAACTTATTGATGCGTTTAATATTCCTTTAGATGAATACCCTCGTCGCTGTGTTAATCAAATTGCTGGTTGGGAACATCAACGTGATGACTTACTTGCTCACCCAGTTCTCGAACATAATCGTAGCCAGGAATATGCTTCTTATATCATGGAAGCCCTCGTTACTAATATTCCTTATAAAATCGGTGGAAACGTACTTAACAAAGGCCATCTCATTGAAAACCTTCCTGAAGATGCCTGCGTGGAAGTGCCTTGTCTAGTAGATAATGCGGGCATTCATCCTTGCTATGTAGGTAAGCTTCCAGTACAGCTAGCAGCTATGAATATGACTAACATTAATGTTCAACTTCTCACTATAGAAGCTGCTGTTACTAAAAAGAAAGAACATATCTATCACGC
This sequence comes from Zhenhengia sp., assembly GCF_046966505.1. Taxonomy (NCBI): domain Bacteria; kingdom Bacillati; phylum Bacillota; class Clostridia; order Lachnospirales; family Lachnospiraceae; genus Zhenhengia; species Zhenhengia sp. The sequence goes on along the minus strand of NZ_JBKVCH010000010.1, from coordinate 22,120 downwards.
TGCTATGCTAGACCCTCATACAGCTAGTGAACTTTCTATCCCTGATATTATGGCTATGGTAGATGAACTTATAGAAGCTGAAAAAGATTGGCTTCCTGAATACCACTAATCTTCCAAATAAAAAAGGGAGGATTGCAAAATAAAATTTGCAATCCTCCCTTTTTTATTTCTATATTATAAGATACGCTTTACCACTCAAATTTAAAGCAACTTTCCTTTTCATACTTTTCTCCTGCTCTTAAGATGCTATCTTCTATAAAGCAGTCTTCATATCCAATAGGTAAACTCTGAGTCTCAAAACAGATTCCCATTCTTACTTTAGCCATTTCACCATTTTGTAAGTACTTTGGATCATCTGCAAAGTTCATACTATAAATCACTACTACTTTTTGATCTGTTGTTACATACATACGCCTTCTAGAAATAGGGTCCTCGTAAACAACTGCCTGCTTACTTCCTTCACGTAATACCCATGGATGATCATAGCCTGATTGAAGTTTTGTACATTCTTCATCAATTTGTGCACCTATACACTTTAAGTTATTAAAATTAAATGCATCTACATCTTTTACCGATAAAAGTTTTCCTGTAGGAATCGAAGCTTCATCGAGTTGTGCGATATAATCGCTACATACTTGTAAGTTATGCATGGTAACAGGCGCTTTTACATCTCCTGATAAATTGAAGTAACTGTGATTTGTTAAGTTAACTAATGTATCTTCATCACTTACTGCTTTATAATGTATTTTTAATTCATTAGATTCTGTTAATGTATAAGTTACTTCAACTTGTACGTTACCTGGATACCCTTCTTCTAAATGGGTACTTACATAAGATAAACTAACACCTACTGCATCTGCATGCTCGAAAGTTTCTACATTCCAAACTTTTTTATTAAAGCCTTCTAACCCACCATGAAGATTGTTTTCTCCATTATTAACTGGCAATTTATAAACTTTGTCATTGAGTGTAAATCTAGCTCCGCCAATACGTCCTGCTGTACGTCCTATAAGAGCTCCAAAACATGCTCCATCTTCTAAATAATCTTCTAAATTTCTATATCCTAATACTACATTTTCTATATTACCCTTAGCATCAGGTACCATAATCTTTGTAATGATACCACCTAAGCTCAAAATTTCTACACTCATTTGCTGTGTATTTGTTAAGGTTATCTTTTGTGCCTGTTTAGATCCTACCTCAATAGCTTCTCTATTTAATCGCATCTTCTCACCTCACACTATCTCTTTGAATAAGAGCAGTTGGAATTGTTACTTTCTTATGCAAACTTCTCCCTGTTGTAAGTTGTTCAATCAAAAGCTCGACCCCTGTTTCAGCCATAAATTCTGTATAAACTTTAACTGTTGTAAGCGCTGGTGTTAAAAATTGTGCTGTTTTAATATCGTCAAAACCTAAAATACTTATATCTTCTGGAATAGAAAGTCCTGCATCAAATATAGCCTTATAAGCTCCTATAGCCATAGGATCACTAGCAATAAAAACAGCAGTTGGTCTATCTTTTTCTTTTAGTAGTTTACCCATAAGACGGTGTCCATCTTCATAAGTAAAACTTCCTTTTAAAACCCATTTCTCTTTTACAGCTTCTTTTTGTGCCATCCATTTTCTATAGGCTATTTCCCTACAGTCATCTAGTTTCTGCTTATCTTTATTAATGAATTCTTCTCCACCAATAAAGGCTATTTTTTTATGTCCAAGCTTTTCTAAATAGTTTAAAGCTTCTTCTACCCCACCCTCATAATCTGCAATAACACTATCATAACGCTTTGGTGCAGGTGAACAATCTAAAAATACAATATGTGGCGAAAGAGCTTCTATTTCTTTAATATCCTCTTCACCAAACTTACCAATTGCCACAAGTCCATCAATTACTTTTTCTTCATTTAAATGATTAATATTGACGTACTGTACGTCAAGTTCCTGACATTTCTTCTCTACTGCCAATCTAATAGACAAATAGTAAGGGTCCCCCACCTCTTCTTTTTGACTATACCAATTTGCAATACCTATTGTATACTGTTTTGATTTAGATCTACGTGTTCGTGTAGGCGTGTAATTTAAGGCTTCTGCAGTTTCAAAAATCTTCTTTCTTGTCTCTTCTGACACACTCATATTCTGGTCAAAATTAAGTACACGGGAAACTGTAGCTACACATACACCTACCTGAGCTGCGATGTCTTTAATAGTTGCCATATATACCTCTTCTCTAATTTACTCTTTTTTACTTTTAGTATATTACATTCTTACTAGTCTTTCAATATTATATTTTTTATTCTTAAGTAAAATAAACATAATTTTTTACTAAAAATGTTGATTTATTTTACTATTTTAATATAATTAAATTATATTCTAATATTTCAAGGAGGATTCTTATGCACGTAGTGACCATGAAGCAAGAATTCATCAAACTTTTTGACCACGCGCCTGAGCATGCATACTTTGCCCCCGGCCGTATCAATCTTATTGGAGAACATATTGATTACAATGGTGGTCTTGTTTTCCCTGCGCCTATTACACTTGGTACTTATGCACTCGTAAGTAGACGCGATGATACATTAGTAAAAGCTTATTCTATGAATTTTAAAGATCTTGGCCTTATTACTTTTGATTTAAACAACCTTACCTACGATCCAGCACATGACTGGGTAAATTACATCAAAGGTGTGGCTAAAATGCTTGCTGAAGAAGGCACTCCTGTTCCTTCAGGACTTAATCTTGTAGTATTCGGAGATATTCCTAACGGTTCAGGCCTTTCTTCTTCTGCTTCGCTTGAAATGCTTACAACTTATATCTTTAAAGATTTATTTAATTTTAATTTATCCCCTGTAGATTCTGCCCTTTTAGGTAAAAAAGTAGAAAATCTTTATATCGGTGTAAATAGTGGTATCATGGATCAATTTGCCATAGCTTTAGGTAAAAAAGATCATGCAGTTTTACTAAACTGTGAAAATTTAGATTATGGATATTTCCCAATAAAGCTCGAAGATCATTGTATAGTTATTATGAATACTAATAAACGTCGTGAACTTGCCGACTCTAAGTACAATGAACGCCGCAGTGAATGTGAAAGCGCTCTTTCTAAACTCCAAACTGTCTTAAATGCACCTAACTTATGCTCTATAGTGCTTGCTGACTTAGAAGCTCATAAAAACCTTTTAACAGAAGTCGAATACCGCAGAGCACATCACGTTATTACAGAAAATGAACGTGTTAAACAAGCAACTGAATGCTTAAAAGCTAACAACTTAGAAGAATTCGGTAAACTTCTTAATGCTTCTCATACTTCTCTTTGCCATGACTATGAGGTAACAGGCAAAGAACTTGATGCACTCGTTGAAGCAGCATGGGAAGCGCCTGGTATTGTAGGTGCACGTATGACAGGTGCTGGATTCGGTGGCTGTAGTTTAGCTATCGTAGAAAAAGACTCTGCTGAAGCCTTTACTAAATATGTAGGTGCTAAATATGTAGATGCTATCGGTTATGAGGCTTCCTTCTACATCGCATCTATCGGTGATGGTCCTACTTGCATTCAAATGGAAGGAGATGAGGCACATGTCTAACCTTTTCTCTCTTGTAGATAGACTTATTGTGCTTTCTCTAGATGCAAACCTTATAGAGGAAACAGACATTCAGTACGTACGTAATCGTATCCTTGCTGAATTTGGTGAACTGAGCTACGAGGAAACTGAAGAAGCTACAGGTTCTCTTTATGATACATTAGATGCACTTTCTGACTTAGCCATGCAAAAAGAACTTATTGGCGATACATTAGCAGAAAAAGATATCTTTACTTCTCGTCTTATGAATCTTTTCCTAGATAAACCTTCTGTAGTTAATGCTAAGTTCTTTGAACACTACGCTCATTCACCAGAAGAAGCTACAAACTACTTCTATGCTATGAGTCAGGCTTCTAACTATATTAAAATGAACCGCATTGCTAAAAATAAGCAATTTACAACACCTTCTCCTTACGGTCCTATTGAGATTACTATCAATTTATCTAAACCTGAAAAAGACCCTAAGCAGATTGCAGCAGAAAAACTTCTTGCAAGCAGTAGTTACCCAACTTGCCTGCTTTGTACTGAGAATGAAGGCTTCGAAGGTACACTTAAGCAACCTGATCGTGCTAACCATCGTATGATTCGCCTTGCTATTAATAATGGTGACTGGATGCTTCAATATTCTCCTTACCTTTACTACAACGAGCACTGCATCCTTTTATCAGCAAACCATACGCCAATGCAAGTAACAGGTGAAACTTTCTACACCTTACTTGGCTTTACCAAACAGTTCCCTCACTACTTCATAGGTTCAAATGCAGATCTTCCTATTGTGGGTGGCTCTATTCTTTCTCATGAGCATTACCAAGGTGGGCACTACACCTTCCCTATGGACCATGCTACAACACTCTTTAACTTTACACCTAATGAATACCCAAATGTAGAAGGGCATGTGCTTAACTGGCCTCTTTCTACACTTGAACTCACAAGCACTTCTCTTAGTGACTTAGCAGAGTGTAGCAATATGATTTTAAAACTTTGGCGTAATTATAGTGATGAGAGTCTTGGTATTCTCTCTCATACTGGAGATACACCTCACAACACCATTACACCAATTTGCAAACGTCAAGGTGATAAATATGTTATGCGTCTTGTACTTCGCAACAACCGTACAAATGATGAACATCCTCTAGGTATCTTCCATGCCCACGAAGATGTACACCATATTAAAAAAGAAAATATAGGCCTTATTGAAGTAATGGGGCTTGCAATCTTGCCAGCGAGACTTCTTACTGAATTAGAAACGATTAAAGCTTATATCTTATCTGAATCCCAAGATGTTCCTCCATATCATAAAGCTTGGGCAGATATGCTTAAAGAAAAGTACATACCAGATACTAATTTAGACGATTATATCACAGCAGCACTTGGAGATAAGTTTGTTCAAGTACTTGAACACTGTGGCGTATACAAATTAACTAATGAAGGTTTAGTTGGCCTTAAAAAATTCCTTAGCAACTTTGCAACATTATAAATCGGACATACAAAAACTGCTGTAAATATATATTACAGCAGTTTTTTATTCATCTGATTCCATAATCCCTTTAAGATAACTTTCTAAATTTAAGACAATGTACTCTGTATTACCATGTATTTCTTGATAAGGCAACGTTTCATCATCTATATAAATATAGCCATCTCGTGTTAAGTACATTCTTTGAAATAGAGTTTCTCCCTTTACCAAATATTCAATATCAATCGTATAGTACCTCCCATCTGGTGAACTATGATATTTTTTGTCCCATACTTTACAATACTTAAACGCCTCCATCAATGCTGCTATTTCTTCAAACTGTTCTTGATGAATAGCAATCGTTTCAGAAGCTGGTGTTCCCCTATCCCACCATGTTACACGTACGATACAGTTTATAATCTCTGTCTCCTCCTCAATATGATTCATTTTCTCAAAGGTCACAGGCCTAGTCATTATAAAGAAACCTATAACCATTATCCCTAGTACAAAAGCTGGCCAATATCGTACTTTCTTATCCACACACTCTCCCCCCAAGCTTTAATTTATCTCTAAAACCTAGTTCTCTTACCAGTATTTATATTCTATTTCCTCGTCAGTTATTTCATTTAACCTGACTCTTTCCCCCATTCTATCTCCCTCTCTTATTACTATTTAACACATCATATCCTATTCTTTTCTCTTTATATCCATTCTTTTTAAGCATACTATCTCATTCTCTTTAGCGTACGCAGAGACTCTGCTTCTCCCTATTCATTCTTGCCACAGTAAGTATAAAAAAGCCATCTAAACCTTTAATAGCTCAGATGGCATCTTCTTATACTTTTCTAACTCTCTTTTTTATTAACAACATTTTTTACAACGTCTACTAAGTCTACACCTGTTAATGAATCAATGACTTCTGGAAGTTGTGCTACAATGTTGGTTACATTTTTTGTGATCTTACTTGCACCGCCATCTCCTCCATTATCAATAACCACGATTTTTTCTGTTTTACTAAGTGGTTCAGAGATAGCTGCTGCAATTTCAGGTAATCTTGATGTAAGCATTTCAACAATAGCTGCTTCGCCGTATTGTTTGTAAGCCTCTGCTTTTTCTTTCATGGCTTCTGCCTCTGCTTTCATAGCATCAGCTGTAGCTTCACCCTTAAGCCTAATAGCTTCTGCTTCTGCCATACCTTTAAGCTTGATGGTTTCAGCTTCTGCTTCTGCACGCTTAATCATCTCAGTACGTTCAGCATCGGCCTTTTGTTCAATACGATATTTTTCAGCTTCTGCATTCTTTTCAATTTTGAACTTATCTGCTTCTGCCACTTTCTTAATCGTTGCTTCAAGTTCACGTTCACGTTTTTTAGCTTGTTGCTCTGCAATTTCTGTTTGACGTTGTTCTTCAAACAATTCAGCATTTTTCTGTCCTTCAATAACTTGCTTCCTAACAATATTTTCTTCTACTTGATAAGCAAGGTCTGCTTTAGCCTGTGCACGTTGTTCTTGTTCTTTGTATTCCTGAACTTTTAATTCTTTTTCTTTTTCAGCACGTGCAATTTCTGTCTCAGCTAAAAGCTGTGCCTCGCGACCTGCACGCTTAGCTTCTGCTGTTTTTTGCATTTGCTCTTTTTGAGCTTCTGCTTCTGCAATCGCCGCATTTTTCTTTACCTCTGCAATTTGTTTTGCTCCAAGTGCTTTTAAATACCCTTGCTGGTCATCAATATCACGAATTGTAAAAGTAGTGATTTCAAGACCCATTTTTTCCAGATCAGATTTTGCTACACTTTCGACTTGATTAGCAAACATCTCCCTATCTTTATAAATTTCTTCAACAGTCATTTTAGAAATAATTTCACGTAATTTCCCTTCAAGTACATCTTGAACTGTTGCTTTAATAACTTGAATGGTTTCTTTTTCACGACCTGTATTAAACTGCTCTACAGCTTGCAGGATGCATTCTTTATCAGATTTTACTTTAATAATTGCAACACCATCTGTATCAAGTGGTACACCGTTACTATCTAAAGAACCAAAAGTTTTAATTTCGACTTTCATGTTTTCCAGGGAAATACGATCTACCTGTTCGAAAATAGGAATAACAACCCCACCGGCTCCACTAATAACACGCTTTTTAAGACCTGTTACAACAATAGCCTTATCTTGTGGAGCTTTCTTCCAAAGTAGAGCAATCAAAAGCAAAATAACAACAATTCCTACTACTACGCTTATAAGTGTAATAATCATAGTATCCATTTTATCTCCCCCTTAATTAATTAATTAATTAATTAATTCTATACTCAATATAATATTTCGAATATAACTAAATTATACAAAAAAGAGTCTGCTTATGCAAACTCTTTCTTATCTTATATTTTCACTTAGTTTTCTTTTAATACGTTGAAGAGCATTATCAATAGATTTTACAGACTTACCCATCTCATGGGCAATCTCATGATAATTTTTGCCTTGTGTGTGACTTAAAAGTACTTCCCATTCTAAATCGCTAAGAGTCTCTTTCATATGCTTTTTCAGAAGCTTCAAATCTTCTTGATGAATAATGAGTTCTTCTGGATTTGGTCCTACTTCATCTCTTAAGGTATCCATTAAAGTGATTTGATCTTCTTCTTCCCCCGCTATAGGTAAGTTTAAAGAAATACTTGTATTAAGAGGCATATGCTTTTGTCTTGTAGCTGTTTTAAAAGCTGTACTAAGCTGTCTTGTAATGCATAAAGTTGCAAAAGACTTAAAAGTTGTATCTTTGTTTGGATTATAATCACATATAGCTTTAAATAATCCAATCATACCCTCTTGAATCAAGTCTTCCCTATCTGCACCTATGAAATAAGTGGATTTAATCTTTTTCCTTACAAATATTTTATACCTTTGAATAAGAATTTCTATACAGTTTAAATCTCCAGACCTATAAGCTGCAATAAGCTCTTCATCTGTTAAGACCTCGGGTGTCATCATACCTATCCCCTCCTTAGTCTAGCTCTCCAAGACATAAGCCTTCATCTCTCTTGTAAAAATTTTAGAAGTAACGTTGTCTTACAACTTCATAAGCAAGAATACTTGCTGCTACAGACGCATTAAGAGAAGTTACTTTCCCATACATTGGAATTCTAACAACGAAGTCACATTTACTCTTAACAAGTTTAGATACACCTTCGCCTTCACTACCGATTACAATACCAATTGGTCCTCTTAAGTTATCTGTATAAATGATTTCACCATCCATATCTGCACATGCTACCCAGATCCCTTTTGCTTTAAGCTCTTCAATTGTTTGTGCAATATTAGATACTTTCGCTACCTTTGTATATTCAATAGCACCTGCTGATGCTTTAGATACTGTTGAAGTAAGCCCTACTGCTCGACGTTTTGAAATAATAATACCATGTACACCTGCATTATGTGCTGAACGAATAATAGCCCCTAAGTTATGTGGGTCTTGAATGTTTTCAAGGATAAGAATAAATGGATCTTCACCTTTAGACTTTGCATCATTTAAAATTTCATCGATTTCAACATATTTGTGTGCACTTACATAAGCTACCACACCTTGATGTTTTTCCATGTTACACATTTCATCAAGTTTTGTTTTTTCAACTTCTTGCACAACAATCCCACGTTGTTTTGCATCACCCATGATTTTTTTGATAGAGCCTTCCATTTGACCTTTTTGTACAAGGATTTTTTCAATATCACGACCTGATTTTAATACTTCAAGTACTGAGTTTCTACCAAATAAGATGTTTTCATCAACTACTACACCTTCTTTTGGTTGTTTGCTTCTAGCTGGTCTTTGGTTATAAGAAGGTCTTCTATTTGTAGCTTTTTCACCTTCACCACCTTTTTCGCCTTGTGCTTTATTAGATGTTTTTTTACCATCTACTACTTTTTCACCTTGTACTTTATTAAATGGCTTCTTGCCTTGGTGCCCTTTACCTTGGCATGGTTTTTTCTTAAATGGCTTTTTGCCTTCTGCTGGTCTATTTTCAGTTGTTTGCTCTAGATTCATTACTATTTGTTCTCCTTTTTCTTCTTGAGTTCATCAAGGTCTTGTTTAGATATACCGCCTGTTACTAAAATCATAATCATATAAACGACTCCACCTACTGCAACAGCTCCAAGAGTCATCACCGCATTTTGTATCGTTGATGAAGCATCTAATACTTTCCCTAAAAGTCCATAAGTAAAGTAAGCTGCAACGCCCATTGTAAGCGCTGAAATAAGTGGCTTAATAATAACTAATGCTACATTAAGTTTAAAGCCTGTAATCTTTTTAACGGCTATAAAGTTGTAAAGTGTAAATACACCATATCCTGCAATAGAAGATAATGGCGCTCCTAAAATACCTAATGGTGTACCTACTAAAATAATGTTAAGTACCGCTTTTACAACTGCTGCAAGTCCAATTGCTTGTACTGGAATCCACACTTTTCCAAGTCCTTGTAATACCCCAGTCATAGCTTGTCCTAACATAATAAATGGAATACTGAAAGCTGCTACTTGAAGAATTGGGCCACCTTGCAGTGATTCTGGGAATAAGAAGCCCATAATTGGCACAGCAAGTACTGCAAGTCCAATAGCTGCTGGCAAGGATAAAAGTAATCCAAAGCGTGAGCCAAGTTCCATCTTATCTTGCATTTCCTTGTGATCTTTACGTGCTACCGCTTCTGCAATAGCAGGAACAACACTTGTTACAAGTGCCATACCAAAAGCAAGTGGTAGATTAACAAGTGTTGAAGTATTTGTAAGCTGTCCAAAAAGATTAGCTGCATCTAAGTCAGACATACCACCCTTTACAAGTACAGCTGTTACAATAGCAGAATCCATAAAATTCATAACAGAGTTAACTGCTGCCCCAATAGAAATTGGAATAGCAAGTACAAGTACAACTTTTACAACACTTTTAAATGGTGTCGCAATAGTAGCTTGTTTTTGACTGTCCATTTCCTCATGAATTTCTTTTTTATGTTTAAGATATAAAAGTGCAAGTACTAATGCACCGCATACACCACCTACTACGGAGCCAAAAGATGCCCCACCTGCTGCATAACCTACATTTGGCATAAAGAAATAAGCAAGTCCAAGTCCTACTACAACGCGGCCAAAGTTCTCTAAAACTTGTGAAATAGCTGTTGGAACCATGTTCTGCATACCTTGGAAATAACCACGGTATACACCCATAATACAAACAAAGATTGGACTTAAACTAAGTCCCCATAAAGAATAAATTGTCTGCTCTTCCCATCTGAATGCTTTAATAAGTAAGGGTGATCCTATGATGAAAAATCCAGACATAATCAGACCCACAATAATCATAAAACGCATAGTATGCTTAAAGATTAAGTGTGCTTCCTTATACTGACCTAAAACTCTTTTTTCGGCTACTAATTTTGAAATAGTTGAAGGAATGGCTACGATTGCAATAGAACTTAAAAAAGTATAAATTGGATAACCGTATCCATAGTATCCCATCCCTACATTCCCAATAAGTGAACCAAGTGGTATTCTAAAAAAGGCACTAAGTACTTTAGCGAAAAGTGCTGCTACTGATAAAATCAGTGCCCCTTTTACAAACTTTCCTGTTGCTTTTGACATAATTTCCTCCTTAGTACAACGTCTTATAATGCATTAAGGCCTATTTCAATGATTTCATTGATACGGTCTATTCTACCCTCCAAATATAAATACCCTATGAGGGCCTCAACACCTGTTGCATGTCTATATTCTGTAATATCGGCATTTTTAGGTGCTGAGATACTTTTTGCATTACGACCTCTTTTTAACACTTGCAGCTCTTCTTCTGTAAGCATATCTTCTATAAGATGATAAAGCTTCGCCTGAGCTGTAGCGCGTACCAGCTCGCGTGAAGCCTTATGCATTTTATTTACTGGCATATTCCCACGACTTAAAACATATGTGCGAATAAAAAGTTCATATACGCCGTCTCCAATGTAAGCAAGTGCTAACGGAGAATAGGTATTGGCTTTATGCGTATTCATTTTTGTAGTCACATTTAAAACTTCATTAAGATTAGTATTCATATTCTAATGCTTTATATACGTTTAAAACGTACTCCTTCTCTTGTATCTTCAATGAGCACACCTTGTTCTTTAAGGAACTCACGAATTCTATCAGCTTCAGCAAAGTCCCTTGCTTTTTTAGCTGCTGTTCTTTTTCCAATATATTCTTGTACTTCATCATCAGATAAAGCATGTGCTTTTTCTTCACCTGATTCATAGATAAGACCAAGAATATTGACAAGCTTCATAAACTCATCATATACAGCTTGTGTAAAGTCTTTTGTAGCACCTTCTTTAGCATAAGTATTTGCAAATTTAACAAGTTCAAAGACAACGCTTATAGCATCTGCTGTGTTAAAGTCATCTTGCATAGCCTCATGGAATTTAAATTCGAAACCTTTAAGTTCTTCTAAAAGAACAGTCTCCTCATTTGTTAAAGGTTCACCTTTTGCATGGATAAGGGCAAATTCTAAGTTAGACTTACATGTTTTAATACGCTCTAACCCATTTTTTGCAGCTTCCATTAAATCATTGCTATAATTAAGTGGACTTCTATAATGAGCACTCAGCATGAAGAAACGTACTGTATCATAACCGAATGCTTCACCTACATCTCTTAACACTTTAAAGTTACCAAGAGACTTACTCATTTTGTGATTATCAATATTAAGGAAGCTATTGTGCATCCAATAATTAGAGAATGTCTTTCCATTGGCCGCTTCACTTTGTGCAATCTCATTCTCATGGTGTGGGAACACTAAATCTTCACCACCAGCATGAATATCTATTGTCTCACCTAAGTATTTTTTACACATCGCAGAACATTCAATATGCCAGCCTGGTCTTCCCTCACTCCATGGACTTTCCCAGTAAGGTTCACCATCTTTTTTAGGTTTCCAAAGTACAAAGTCCATAGGATTTTTCTTTTCCTGCGCAACTTCAATACGTGCACCAGCTTCAAGCTCATCTAATACTTTTTTAGAAAGCTTACCATACTCATTAAAGGCTGTTGTATCAAAGTATACTGTACCCTCTACCTCATAAGCAAAACCTTTTTGGATTAAAGTTTCGATCAATTTAATAATACCGTCCATCTCTTCTGTTACACGTGGATGATGAGTTGCACGTTTTACATTAAGATTTTTAGCATCTTGAAGCGTCTCACTAATATACTCTTCCACAAGTTCTGTTGTACTGCGACCTTCTTCATTGGCTTTATTAATAATCTTATCATCTACATCTGTAAAGTTTTGAACGTAGTTTACATCGTAACCTATTGCTTCAAAATATCTTCTTACTGTATCAAATACGATATATGGTCTAGCATTCCCAATATGAATGAGATTATAAACTGTTGGACCACACACATACATACGCACCTTATTTTCTTCAATAGGTTTAAAGGTTTCTTTTTGTTTTGTAAGAGTGTTATAAATTTTAATCATTTCTCTCTTCCTTTCCTTCGTAATGATCTTTTCTATAGTTTTCACATACTTCTTTTCCGGTGCAGTTAGGCACAGTGCAGTGATGATCATGAGACATCATCGATGTATGAATATGTGTTATACTTTCTATTTGCCCGAGTTTCTTCTCTAATACTTCTATTGTATTTTTAAGCTTACAGATTTCCATTTGAATAGGGTCTGGTACTTTAACCTGATCAAGCTGCTTACATGGATTGACTCTTTGACCTGCTACTTTTACAACTCTTCCTGGAATACCTACTACAGTAGAATCTTCTGGTACTTCTTGAAGGACTACTGCATTGGCTGCAATACGTGAATTATCGCCAACTTTAAAAGGTCCTAATACTTTAGCACCTGTACTAATCATTACATTGTTACCGATAGTAGGATGCCGCTTGCCGTGATCTTTCCCTGTACCGCCTAATGTAACACCATGATAGATGGTAACATTCTCACCAATTTCACAAGTTTCTCCTATAACAACACCCATACCATGATCGATAAATAATCCTTTACCAATAGTAGCTCCTGGATGAATCTCAATACCCGTAAGTCCTCTACCTAATTGTGAAATGAGTCTTGCTATAAAAAAATGATCTTTTTTATAAAGCTTATGCGCTATTCTATGGAATAAAAGTGCATAAAAACTAGGATATAAAAATACTTCTGCTGACTTTTTAATGGCCGGGTCACGTTCTTTAATAACTTCGATTTGCTCTTTAATATAGCCCATAACTCTCATCTCCTTTATTTTTAAATGTACATAAAAAAACTCCCCTCTATAATCAGAGGCGAGTTATACGCGGTTCCACTCTGTTTAAAGCACCTAAGTATGCCAGATGCTCTATCTTAATGGCTTTAACGCAGCTTATACGTTCTATACTACTTTCTTTCGCATAGAAAGCTCCAGAATGCACTTCATATAGTTCTTCATAACACACTTCCAGCCATGATGTGTCTCTCTAGAATAAAGCTTCTATATTACTCTTTCCTTCATTGCTTTTCCTTTATAAATTTTAATTATACATTTCAGTATATGATACTTTCATATTATAATGCATAAAAAGAAGGGTTTCAACTGATATATGAATCATTATATTAAAAGATTAGATTTTCGTGCTTATTTTACTATAATATAAAAAGTATAAAAATATAAGAAAGAAGGTACTTTATGTCTAATACTTCATTACATATTTTAAATGGGCAATGTCTATATGATTACCTTGAAACAAATAATCTTTTTAAAGAAGGCATTTATATTCCTTTTAATGAGGCCATGTGCGTCGGTAAAGTCACTGATCTACCTTTTACATCATCTTTTATAGCCAAGAGACCTCGTGTACATCATATTACTGCTTCAGACTATGAAGCTATTACACTCAATCCCCTTGCACCTCTTTTACAAACTGACTTAAATAAACATTTTGATGAAATCCATCTTTACTTTGATCATGATATGTTCTGCCAAATGAATCTACTTACCCTATTAGCTTATCTAGATACTATGCACTTTACAGGCAAGGTCAACTTTCATCTTATCTATACAGATTTTATCAACAAGGACTTACAAACTATCCAAATTTATCCACTTTCTTGTTCAGGTTATGCAGATATTTATAAAAAAGTTTTTATGAAAAAAGAAATCCCTTCCGCCCCTTTAATGCCTGTTCTTCAAAAAGGCATAAGGCTCTATCTTAATACCTTTGATGATGACTGGGAAGTTCTCACTTTTATCAAAGAGCATAAAAATTTATCTGATCGAAAACTGGCAGCTTTATTACTCCAAACCTTTACAGCCTATGGATTAGGAGATGTACAGTATCTAGATCTTATTAACAAGGTCCGTCTTAATTAACATTAAGACGGACCTTGTTACAGCCTTTCTATTTTCTTTGCTTATCTCTTACATCTATAAAGATAGAATATCACTATTTCTCTATATGAGTTGGAGTGGCCTCTTTTACCATAATCATCCCATCATAGCTTGTATCAGGTACTAAGCTTAACGTATAACTCATCTTTAGTAATTTTTGCCACTCATTAAATTCAGAACCTATATTGGCCATAGACTGTGAATGTTCAAGAATAGCTTTTAATTCTGGATGAGCTTTTGCCTTTTCAAAATCTAAGAAGTACATATTATGAGGTAAATCCATAAACTGCTCTATAAGTGTATTGTTATTTTTGAGTGTAAAATGCTTCGCCTCTCCTTTTGAGTTATTGGCTCTAAAAGTACTTTGGTAAAAGTCTGTTCCTATAGCATAGTAAGCATCTCCAAATTCATCAAATAAACGGCTCCCCATAGTCGTATAAGAAAGCCCTGATTTAGACTTTGTAATATGTCCATTGTGACCTGTAATAAAAAGTTTCTCATCTTCTTCATACTCTAAAATCCATTTCACCTTCTGAGTCATATAAGTATCTCTTGTCTGTGAATAATTAGCTTTTCCTAACTGCAACGTTGCATTTTCTTTAAGACACTGAGCATATTGAAGGGCTAAGGTGTATTCTTTTTCACTGGTCTCTTTTATATAAATAGCCCTATTCTCACTCATTTCCATCATTAAGGTATTTAGCTCTGATAAGGCGTATTCTATCTTTTCCTTAGCTTGTGTGTAGACTGTCGCATTATTTAAGTCAGCTAATTTTTCTTCATAGGATTTAGCGAGCTTCTCATCTATTTGACCTAAATAGCTTAGGAGTCCCTCTTTACTATAATCATATCTTTGCATATCAAATCCGTAAAACTTAATCTTTTCATCATCTGTTACACCCTGATTATAGTTATGCATCCACTGCACCAAATTTTCCATTTCCTGCGTACGGTAAATTTCAAACCCAATGGCCTCTACTGCTTCTTTAGCAGTTCCTTCACCTGTTAGTATATAATCATTCACTTTCTGGCAACCTCCAAAGTCGCCTTCTATAGCAAAGATCTTACAGCCATATGCTCTAATACTGCTCCAAAAACCTCTTGTTTCAACACCTGGAATTCTGAATTACCATGTGTTGCTTCCCCAAGCCCTATAATCTTCACATCATCTGGGACCTTAATAGCTTCAATATCTGTAACATACTGCATCATATTCTCTACTTTTTTAGCTTCTGTCTGCATAGCACATCCTGTAACAAGACAAGCCGTAATACTTATACTTATTAATCCCTTTATCAAATTTCTCATTTTCATTTTTTCTCCCCCTTTTACTCTACAATTTTGTAATAATTTCTTGCTGTAAGGCTATAAACAAATGTATATAAGACACTAAATATAAGAACTGTTACAATAAGACATCCTATAAATAACATACTATTTTCAAATCCTAATATAGCTAACATTTTAAGGATAATTTTAGAGGCTACCATAACATGAATAAAGGCTACTATAACAGGTAGGAAGAATACAGCAATGACTTGGGAACGTATAACCTTTCTTACCTCCTCCTTACTCATACCTACTTTTTGAAGAATCTTAAAACGCTCCTGATCATCATAGCCTTCAGAAATCTGCTTATAGTAAATAATTAAAGCTGTTGCCATACTAAAAAGAAGCCCAAGGAAAATCCCCACAAATAAAAGTCCACCATACATCATCTGATAATCTGCTCTTGTAAATCGCTCGGATGCTACAGCAGCATTGATAAATCCTGCCTGTTCTAGTTCATTCTCTATAGCTTTCATGAGCTCATAATCACTCTTTTTATTGGCATTTGTATCAAATCCATAGACATAAGAAAAATCAGATTGACTCTCTACTTTTCGCTCTAAACTTTGGTAGATTTTTTGGATAACCTCTTCACTTTCTACAACGAAAATATATCTTTGTATAATGCTTGACTGAAACATCTTACTTATTTCCACTTCTTCAAGCTGTTTTTTAATCAAAAACTTATCTTCTCCAAATTTTACACTATCTCCTTTAAGCTTATTCCCTTGTTCATATACAAGTACTTCTCCTGGCTGTAAAACTTCACTTTGTTCTTCTAAAGTATTATAAACATCAAGTGGTATAAGTCCTACACCACTGAGATCATCAAAATTAAATCCATTTTTTAAAGGCTCTTTAAAGCACTTACCATCATATTCAAGCATCAAATAATGAATCTGCTGAGTATAAATATTGGACATCTCAATACCTAATTGATCACATACTTTTTGGATAACCTCTTCTACTAAAGGTATTTGCTCCTTTGTGATTTGTTCTACTACGGTCATCATTTCTCTATCATATTGACTTTTAATAATTCCATCTACACCTACAGCAATACTAGAAGTAGCAGAAAGCATAATAAGTACTGCTGTTGTTAGTATACAAATATTAGCAAGCCCTACCGCATTTTGTTTCATACGATAAATCATGCCTGAAAGTGTGATAAAGTTCGGATTTCTATAGTAAAGTCTTTTATTCTTTTTCAGCGCTTTTAATACGATAATACTGCCTCCTATAAATAGGGCATAGGTTCCTATCATAACTAAGATAACGGCTAATAAGAAAGTATCTATTGCACTTACTGGAGATTCTATTTGTAAGGCAGTAACATAACCACTACTTAAACTCATTATCCCTATAAGGGTGAGTAACCATCTTGATCTAGGCTCTTTCTCCCCTGCTCGTGCTTTTTGTAAAAGTTCCATAGGATTAGCTCTATAAATCTGCACTATATTCCATATTAAAATAGTACTATATATACCTATAAACACTAGACAGGTTAGACTAATAGATTGCATAGGAATCTCAAATCCCGAAGGCACTTCAAAATCAAAGATTTTTAATAGAATAAGAAGCATCATTTTGCTAAAAGCAATTCCAACTATTAAGCCTCCCACTATGCTTGCCATGCCTATGACAAATGTTTCAATACTTAAGACTTTAGCAATATGTTTCTTATCCATACCTAGTATGTTAAAAAGTCCAAATTCTTTTTGTCTACGTTTAATTAGAAAACTATTGGTGTAGAAAAGAAAAATTCCAGCAAATAACCCTACTACACCCACTCCTAGTGTTAATACATACTGAATACTTGCACCATCATTCATCTTTCCTAATGTTTCACTAATGCTTAGAAACTGAATGATATAAAACATTACTACGGTACAGACTGAGGCTATCATGTAAGGCCCATAGGTTTTAGCATTCTTTTTAATATTCCTTATAGCCATTTTAAGATAGAACTTATTTCCCATTAAGTTCACCACCTGTCGCAAGAAGTGTAAGGGTATCTGCTATCTTGTGATACATTTCTTCCTTACTCATTGCCCCCTTATATATTTGATGAAAAACTTCTCCATCTTTGATAAAAAGTACACGTTTAGCATGACTTGCTGCTTTCGTACTATGTGTTACCATAAGTAAGGTCTGCCCTTCCTCATTAATTTCTTCAAATAGTTTCAGTAGTTCATCTGTAGCTTTAGAATCTAGGGCTCCTGTTGGCTCGTCAGCCAGTACAATTTGAGGGTTTGTAATAAGTGCTCTGGCTACAGCACACCTTTGTTTTTGTCCACCAGATAGTTCATAGGGATACTTTTCTAATAAATCCTTTATACCAAGCTTCTTAACCAAAGGTGCAAGCCTGCTTTCCATCTCCTCCACCGTTTTATCTGATAGAACAAGTGGTAAGAAAATATTATCTTTTACAGAAAAAGTATCTAGTAAATTAAAATCTTGAAATACAAAACCTAAATGTTCACGTCTAAAGGCTGCCAGTTCCTTCTCTTTCATTCCCTCTATACTTTGTCCATTTAACAAAATCTTGCCACTTGTAGGTCTATCAAGTGTAGCTAAAATATTAAGGAGAGTTGTTTTCCCTGCCCCAGACTCCCCCATAATGGCTACATACTCTCCCTTTTCTACCGAGAAACTTACGTTAGATAGAGCTATAACTTGGCTTCCACCAAAACGTGTTTGATATATTTTTTTTAAGCTTTTTGCTTCTAATAACATGATGATCTTTCCTCCTAAGCATTTTCTTGTCTCTAGTATAATAAAAAAGAGAAATGCTCCGCCATTTATATAGCTTACATTTCTCTTGTCAACCTTACACTTTTGTAAGGGCTACTTATTCAATCATTCTCTCTATCATCTCAAGATTAATGAAAACTTTTGTACCCTTTCCTACTACAGATTCTATTTTAATCGTATGTGATAATCTACTTAAGATTTTTTTGCATAAATAAAGCCCAATACCTGTAGACTTCTTATGCATATGTCCATTATAACCTGTAAAACCACTTTCAAAAACACGCGGTAAATCTTCCTCCTGAATGCCAATACCAGTATCTTCTATAACAAGTGTATACTTCTTGTCTTCATCCATATAAATAGAAATACTTCCTCTTTTAGTATACTTTAACGCATTGGATAACACCTGCTCTATTACAAAAAGTAGCCATTTTTCATCTGTCAATACCCAAGTATCTACACATTCATAATGAAGTGAAATCTTCTTTCTAATAAAACTTCCAGCATATTTATGTATGGCCTGCTTAATAATAGAGTCTAAATTTTGCCTTTTTAGAACAAGGTCTGTACACATATTCTCCATCCGCATATAATGTAATATGATTTCAACATACTCTTCAATTTTAAAAAGCTCTGCCAAAAGCTCTACTGCATCCTCTCCTTCCATAGTCTGCAGCATCAGATTCATCCCTGCAATGGGCGTCTTAATCTGGTGAACCCATAAAGTAAAATATTCAAGCATTTCCCGTGCTTTAGCATCTGCTGAAGATAAATCATCCCTTCTTGCTTTGTCTATTATCGTAACAATTTGATTATAATCTACTTCTATCTGATTCCTAGAAGAAGGTAACTGCTCAATCATACTTTGTGCATGCTTTTTAATATTCATAAGCTTTTCATGCTTTTTACAAAAGCTATAAAAACTTTCTACAAAGAAAATACTTCCTAAGACGAGGCATAATATCATTGCATAATATACTATTTCCGCTGGTACATTATATAAGAAAGGAAGCATGATAAAAATAGTGCTAAACACACTTAGCATCATAATAAGTCTCATATGGCACTTTAAATATATTTTTAAGTACCCCATAAATTTCCTCATCTTATCCTATACCCCACGCCTTTTTGTGTCACAATGAAGTTTACTATACCTATTTCCTCTAACTTTTTACGTAACCTTGTTACATTAACTGTAAGTGTATTATCATCAATATAATGATCGGATTCCCATAAACGCTTTATAATAGCATCTCTTGATACACACTTACCTGCCTGTTCCATAAGCACTATCATAATTTTTCCTTCATTCTTAGTGAGCCCTACAGTCCTGCTCTCATAAGTTATACTTAAATTATCCTTATCTAAAATAACGCCCACATGTTCAAGTAATGCACTTTGCCCTGCAAAATCATAGCTACGTCTTAGTAAGGCCTGTATTTTAGAAATAAGCACATTAAGATCAAAAGGCTTAGCAATAAAATCATCTCCTCCCATATTCATAGCCATGACAATATTCATATTATCTGCTGAAGAAGAAATGAACATTATAGGAACTTTCGATACCTTTCGAATCTCTGTACACCAATGATACCCATTATAAAAAGGTAAGGAAATATCTAAAAGTACAAGATGTGGTTTAAACTGCACAAAAATAGGAATTACTTCCTTAAAGTCCTCTATACGTAACACCTCATATCCCCATGCCCTCGCTTGCTTCTCTATGGCTTTAGCAATGATTTCATCATCTTCTATAATCAGCACTCTAAACATTTTCTATCCGTCCTTATCTTACTCATTTATGCCTCAAGCATAACATACTTATTATAAAAGCTACAATACTTGTACTATAATAAAAAATCTCATCTTAATTAAAATTAAGATGAGATTTTTACTATTTTTTATCTAATAAAACAATCGCCTGACTTGAAATACCTTGTTGGGTACCTGTAAAGCCAAGACCTTCTTCAGTTGTTGCTTTTACATTAATTTGATTTACCTCAATATTTAAGGCTGCTGCTATATTTTCTCTCATTGCCATAATATGTGGTGCCATTTTAGGTTTTTGAGCAATAATTGTTGCATCTATATTATGGATAACGGCGCCTTCCCTATCTAATATTCCTTTTACATGTTCTAATAGTTTAATACTAGAGATACCTTTATACTGAGGGTCTGTATCTGGAAAATGCTTGCCGATATCTCCGCCAGCTATAGCACCAAGTAATGCATCCATAATAGCATGTACAAGTACATCTGCATCTGAATGGCCAAGTAATCCTAGTGTGTGTTCAATTTCCACTCCACCTAATATAAGTTTTCTATCTTCGACTAATTTATGCACGTCATATCCCATACCAATTCTTAACATCTTTTCATCCTCTTCCTTTGTTTCTCTTCGTACCCTTTAAGCTTTAAGTATCTATCTGCTTAGAATAGGTTCAGATTTTTTATCTATATTATATACTAACTTTCTATACCTTTAAATATACGCCCTAAAAAAGTCGAATCTCTCTAAAACACAAAAAAACACCTAAGCCACTTTAATGACTTAGATGCCCTTATTAATCGACTATTTGAATCCCAATTCCTACTAATCCTGGTCCCGTATGTACACCAAGTGCTGGACTAATTTGGCCTTCTATAAAATCTTTCATCCCCGGTAATGCTTTTATAAGATCTGCTTTCATATTTTCAGCTTCTTCTTTTGCATATCCATGAAGTAAAGCTATATTGTAATGTTTTCCTTTAGAGGCAAATTCTACTGCTAACTCTTTCATTTTTTCTAGAGATTTCTTTCTACCTCTTACTTTGGCTACATTATAATAAACGCCTTCTTCATTACATGAAATAATGGGTTTTAAATTTAGAACAGTTCCAAGTGTAGAAGCAACAAGGCCAATACGTCCACCTTTTTGAAGATATTCTAATGTATCTATACAAAAGAATATTTTTGAGTTTATAATTTCTTTTTCTACTCTTTCTTTAAGTTCATCAAAACCCATGCCTTGTTCAATATATTTAGCTGCTTGTATAGCATTAAAGCCTCCGCCAATAGAAATATTACGTGTATCAATGACTGCAATTTCTAAGCCTTCATACTCTTTAGCAATCATTGAAATCAAATTAAAAGTACCACTTAATCCACTTGATAGCGTAACTATTAGTACTTTTTCATAACCATCTTCTTTAATCTTGGCAAGCTTCTCTAAAATCTCTCCTGTGCTTGGAAGCGAAGTTTTAGGAATTTCCTCTGAAAGTTTACTATAAACTTCTTCTGCTGTAATATCTACACCATCTGAATACTCACGTTCTTTATAAATAATTTTAAGTGGGATACTATACATATTATATTGTTCTCTAATATGTTTTGGAATATCTATACCTGAATCTACTAATAAAGCGATTTTTTGGCTATTCATCTTCAAAACCTCTCTTAACTCCATATTTTATAGAATCTCTTTTTATTAATTACAATCATACCTTATCTTATATATTATTTCAAGTAGTTTTTAAAACTATATAGTTTTTTACATATAGCAAAAAGCAGATACTTAAGTATCTGCTTCAAAGAATAGCGGAAGACGGATTTGAACCGCCGACACCATGGGTATGAACCATGTGCTCTAG